>CANRHT010000104.1 GCA_947630465.1 uncultured Pseudomonadaceae bacterium | reverse complement strand
AGACTGATAACTTCAACGCGCAAGGCATTTACTCATTAAAAATCCGCATCCCATTCGACATGCATCTCGCCTGCTGTCAAATCCACCGACTGTACACACTGCTCCGTATAGGGCAGCAACCGCTCTTGATCATCAATGCTGCCAGCACAAGGCTTAACAACGAAGACATCATTTGCGCCAGTCTCTAATAAATGGTCAACAATCCCAAACAACTGCTGGTTTTGATTGATCACCTTTAAGCCTTCAAGTTGATGCCAGTAAAACTCGTCATCCTCTAGATCAGGTAATTCACTGCGTAACACACAAATCTCATAGCCGGTTAATGTTCGTGCAATTTCACGATCATCCAAGCCTTCGATTTTTGCCACCAGTGCTTTGCCCTGTGGACGACAACTGGCCCACTTCACTTGCTTAAGAATCTGCCCTAGACGTAAAGTCCAAACCGGATAATCAAGCAGACTATCAATGGATTCAGTAAAAGCATGCACCTTTACTTCACCACGCACACCGTGCACCGCACCAACTTTGCCGATAACGACGAGTTCGTCTGCTGCAGGAGGCGTTTTACTCATAGTCAATTAAGCAGTTGCTTCAGTAGTAGCTGCAGCTTTCAACAGTTGCGCAACGCGCTCTGAAGGCTGTGCACCTTTGCTTAACCAGTAAGTAGCGCGCTCTTGGTTTACAGACAAACGTACTTCACCACCTGTTGCAACAGGGTTGAAGAAACCGATGCGCTCAACAAAACGACCATCACGTGCGTCACGGCTGTTAGCAACAGTCAGATGGTAGAAAGGGCGCTTTTTAGAGCCACCACGAGCTAAACGAATAGTTACCATTAAAGTTTTTTCCTTTAAGTATTTTACAAACAAAACGAACCACAAACATGCATGGCCCGAAAGGCCGCATAGTTTAAGGTTTATCCAGCCCTTTGCATAGGGCTATTTTGCACTCCAGTGCGCCTTTACATCTTGGGCATCCCGCCTGCCCCTGGCATCATTCCACCAAGGCCGCGCATGATTTTACTCATCCCACCCTTGGTGGTGAATTTTTTCATCATTTTCTGCATCTGTTTATGCTGCTTAATCAGACGTCCAACATCCTGCACTTGCGTGCCAGACCCCATCGCAATACGACGACGGCGTGAACCGCTGATAATTTCAGGATCACGGCGCTCAGCGGGAGTCATTGAATTAATAATCGACTCCATCTGCTTAAATTGCTTTTCAGCTGCGCCTTGGGCACCGCCCATCTGCGATAAATTCATGCCGCCCATATTGGGCATTTTTTCTAAGAGGCCGCCCATGCCGCCCATTTTATTCATTTGCTGCAACTGATCACGGAAGTCTTCTAAGTCGAAGCCCTTACCTTTTTTCAGTTTCTTAGTTAGTTTTTCTGCTTTTTCTTTATCAATGGTTTGTTCGGCTTGCTCAATCAAGCTCAGAACATCACCCATCCCCAAGATACGTGAGGCAATACGATCAGGGTGGAACGGGTCTAAGGCATCGGATTTCTCACCCATACCCAAGAATTTAATTGGCTTACCGGTAATCGCACGTACAGATAATGCCGCACCACCACGCGCATCACCGTCCACTTTGGTCAGCACCACACCGGTTAACGGCAGCGCATCATTAAAGGCTTTGGCGGTATTGGCCGCATCTTGACCGGTCATGGCATCGACCACAAACAGCGTCTCAATCGGGTTGATTGCCGCATGCAACCCGGTGATTTCCGCCATCATTTCGCTATCGATGGCGAGACGACCGGCGGTATCCACTAAGACCACATCGATAAACTTGAGCTTGGCTTCTTTAATCGCTGCTAAGGCAATGTCTTGTGGCTTTTGGCTGATATCGGACGGAAAGAAGGTCACGCCCACTTCATTGGCCAAGGTTTCCAGCTGCTTGATTGCTGCAGGACGATAGACGTCAGCAGACACCACCATCACAGTTTTCTTTTTACGCTCTTTTAAGAAACGCGCCAGCTTACCGACGGTGGTGGTTTTACCCGCACCCTGTAAACCCGCCATTAAAATCACTGCAGGCGGCGCCGCATTGAGGGCTAAATCTTCGTTGGCCTCACCCATCAAGCTTTCTAACTCAGCCTGAACGATCTTAATAAAAGCCTGACCGGGCGATAAACTGCGCGATACTTCAGTCCCCACGGCACGATCACGTATCGCATTGACAAAATCTTTAACCACCGACAAGGCCACGTCAGCTTCAAGCAACGCCATGCGCACTTCACGCAAAGTGTCTTTGATATTGTCTTCGCTCAGACGCGCTTTACCAGTGACATGGCGTAGCGTCTGCGCAAGGCGATCAGATAAATTGTCAAACATACAAAACCCTCAACATGGGTGCGGCAACGGTGAGCCAGATAGATTAAGCTCGGCAGTCAATAAACCATTGCACAGCGGTTGATACTCGAATTGGCAGAGTATAACCGATCCTGTGCGCGGCAACAGTGCCCCATGTGCAGTTACCCTAAACTATTGCAGCATCCAAGGAGTTGTTATGCCACCCAATAATGCACCTCTAGTGCTCGCGTCCAGCTCCAGTTATCGTCGTGAATTGCTCGAACGCCTGCAACTGCCCTTCATCTGTCACAGCCCTGATATTGATGAAACGCCACGGCCCAATGAATCAGCACAGGCGCTGGTACAACGCTTAGCGTTAAACAAAGCCCGCGCGCTCGCCAAAGATTACCCTGAGCATATTATTATTGGTTCAGATCAAGTCGCGGTACTGGATGGGGACATTATGGGTAAACCGGGTAATGCTGCCAGCGCACACCGTCAACTGAGCGCAGCCAGTGGCCGGAGCTTGGTATTTTTAACTGGATTAGCAGTGCTAGATACGCGTAACGCTTTTGAGCAAGTGGATTTCGTGCCTTTTACTGTGCATTTTCGTACGCTGAGTGCCGCACAGATTCAACGCTATATAGCAGCCGAGCAACCTTTTGATTGTGCTGGCAGCTTTAAGTCAGAAGGTTTAGGCGTGAGTTTATTTCAAGCCACTGCAGGCAGCGATGCCACCAGTTTAGTCGGCCTGCCATTGATTCGCTTGTGCGATATGCTCAACGCATGCGGGATCGCCGTACCCTAAGCGAGCTGTGCAACATAAAAGTTATTGATGCTGATACAGCGCGAAGGTTAGAGCGAGGGCTCGTGCAAGGATTACAGAACGCGAGTTTTTTGCTTAAGAATATAAACCGTGACGCAGACAGCGCTGATCAACATAAAGACACGCACCCACGGCAAAGGCACAATCCACATGGAAAAGCTGATGCTCGCCCACATTAATACCAGTGCCCAGATTTTACCTTTGAGTGGCAAGCCTTGCCCTTCTAAATAGTCACGCACCCAAGGCCCGAGTTGTGGGTGAGTCACTAACCACCGATAAAACCGCTTGGAACTGCGGGCAAAGCAGGCCGCAGCCAGTAACAAAAAAGGTGTGGTTGGCAAAACCGGTAAGAAGATGCCAATCACACCTAAGACAACGCTGATACAGCCACACACAAACAACAGATAACGCAATACTCGATTACGCGCTTGGCGTTGCTGTGGCTCAAGCATGGCAGCCTATTTTTTACGCGGCTTAAGCAGCACAGGTTTTTCTTCTGGCGCTTGGCACAGTAAGAACAAGGCCGTCAGTACTTCTGGAATCTGCTCCACCATGCTATCGACTAAGTCATAGTCTTTAGCAATTTCGGCAAAATCAGGCTGTTCATCAAATAAACCTGAGGCCACCATAATCGGTAACAGCAGCTCACTGACTTCGTCTTCAGCATCTTCAAACCACACTTCTTCGCGCAGAAAAACGCCTTCCATAAAGCCCACACACCAGCCGCGCAAATCAGAGTCATCCGGCTCTTCGCCTAAATCTAAATCGCAAGGCAGCTCCATATCATCATCGCTGGCCAGCTGACGCTGAATCTGCGCCTTCAACTGCAATAAGCCTGCGGTAATATCAGCTTCTTCGGTCGCGTCACGGTAATGCGGTGGCTCAGCAAACAACTCCGCAATCCACTCATCAGCCGACACGACTTCTGGACAAATGGACAGCGCGGTCAAATAGCCATGCGCAGCAATATAATCAAGCGCCTCGTCGTGCAGTTCGTCAGCATCGAGGAAAGCTTGCAGGCGGGTCTGTTGGTCAGCGAGGGACATGCGTGATTACCATTAGAAAAGAATTGAGTGATGATTGTAGTCCAGCTCTGCAATAACAGCTAGGGATTGACCGGATGTTGCGCCACTGGACAGCTAAAGATTAAGAACTAAACTTATTTACGCGTATAATGCCCAGCTTGATTTGGAGAATGGCATGCAAAATCAGGCGTTACAGACGCTTAAAAGTGTTTTTGGCTACGATGCGTTTCGCGGTCAACAGTCAGCAATTATTGAACGTATTTGCACCGGCAACGATGCTTTGGTGTTGATGCCCACTGGTGGCGGTAAATCCTTATGCTATCAACTACCGGCGCTATTGCTCGAGGGTTTGACCGTGGTGGTCTCGCCACTGATTGCCTTGATGCAAGATCAGGTCGCCAGCCTTGAAGAGCTGGGCGTCAGTGCTGCGGCGCTCAATTCATCCATGAGCAGCGACCAGCAACGTGATATCGCTGACCGCCTACGCCGCAATGAAATCAAGCTGCTGTACTTAGCCCCTGAGCGTTTAGTGCAGCCGCGTATGCTGGCTTTTTTACAACATTTACCCATTAATTTATTTGCCATTGATGAAGCCCACTGTGTTTCGCAATGGGGGCATGATTTCCGTCCTGAATATTTACAATTAGGGCAACTCGCTGAACTGTTCCCCAAGGTGCCGCGTATTGCCTTAACCGCTACCGCTGATAAGCGCACGCGTGAAGAAATCATTCAGCGCTTACACTTACAGCAAGCGGAATGCTTTTTATCCAGCTTTGACCGTCCTAATATTTTTTACCGCATCACACCCAAAGACAATCCGCGTAAGCAACTGCTGGATTTTCTGGTGCAACGTAAAGGCGACGCCGGCATTGTGTACTGTTTATCGCGCAAAAGTGTTGAAGCCACCGCTGAGTTTCTCAGCAGCAAAGGTTTTCCTGCCTTGCCGTACCATGCGGGCTTAGACAATGACTTACGCGCCTTTCACCAAAAGCGTTTTCTCAATGAAGAAGGCCTGATCATGGTGGCCACCATTGCTTTTGGTATGGGCATTGATAAATCCAACGTGCGTTTTGTCGCCCATTTGGATTTACCTAAATCGTTGGAAGCCTACTACCAGGAAACCGGTCGTGCCGGACGCGATGGCTTACCCGCCGATGCGTGGATGGTCTACGGCCTGCAAGATGTTCTGCTGCTGAAGCAAATGCTCAGCAACTCCGAAGGTGATGAGCGCCATAAGCGTGTTGAACAACATAAGCTAGAAGCCATGTTGGCACTGTGCGAAGAAACCCGTTGCCGTCGCCAAGCCTTGCTGGCCTACTTTGATGAAGACTTACCCCAACCTTGCGGTCATTGTGATAACTGCATCGATACCATTGAAACTTGGGATGCCACCCAAGCTGCGCGCCAAGCTTTATCCGCTATTCACCGCACCGGTCAGCGCTATGGCGTGGGCTATTTAACTGATGTGCTAATGGGCCGTGAAAATGATCGCGTACGTGCTCTAGGGCATCAACATTTGAGTGTCTTCGGCATTGGCAAAACCTTAGCTGAACACCAATGGCGTTCGTTATTTAGGCAACTGGTGGCGCGCAATTTAATTGATGTTGATGTGGAAGGTTTTGGTGGTTTGCGTTTATCCGAAAGCTGCCGCCCCTTATTACGCGGTGAAACCACCTTGTCTTTGCGTCGTGATTTAACACCACAAACCAAAGCACCTCGCAGCGCCAGCCAAGCCAGTCAGTTGGTGCGCAGCGATGAGCGCGAGATGTGGGAAGCACTGCGCACCCTGCGGCGCAAACTGGCGGAAGAACACAGCGTGCCGCCCTATGTCATTTTTCCAGATTCAACACTGCTGGAAATGCTCCGCGAACAGCCAGAAGACTTGGATGACATGGCACAGATCAGCGGCGTCGGCGCACGTAAACTCGAGCGTTATGGTGCAGCTTTCTTAGAGGTGCTCAATAATCAAGGCTCCACAACTGCAACTCCAGCGCCAGCCAGTAGTAACGACCTGCGTCACGAGTTAGTGACTCTGGCACGCAGTGGCATGACCCCAGAACAAATTTCCCAGCAGATGCAGTGCAGCTTGAAAAACGTCTACAGCCTGATGGCACAAGCCATTGGCGGTAATTTATTGAGCCTGGAGCAAGCGCTCGATTTACCGGAAGAATTACTGGGCGAGATTCAGGATGCTTTTCTTGAGGGTGACGGTGAATTACCCAGCGTGGCCAGCATTGCCGAGCAATTCACTGCGCGCGTCGAAGAAGGCGTACTCTATTGCGTGCGCGCAGCCTTGCAAGCGGAGTTTGGTAATATTGTCTAAGTCTTCAGCGGCGTTGTGCTGACTCCTACGCACGCAACGCCGCTGGAAACTGGAAATTGGAAACTGATGAATGATCTACTTAATCACGGGCCGCACCACAATACGCCAGTCCTTGGCTAAGGCGCGCATGTCAATCACATCTAAATGCACCGCATCTGCCATCAGCTCAATCGGCAGTTGCAGTAAAGGTTGTGCGCTCGAACCCAACAGCATCGCGGCCATATAGATATACAATTCATCCACCAGACCTTCCTGCATAAAAGCGCCGGCCAATTGCGGCCCAGCTTCCACCATCAATTCATTGATACCACGCTTGGCCAACTCCAGCAGCAGCGTATGCAAATCAACATGGCCGTTTTTTTCTGCAACCTGCAGGTACTCAATCTCTGGTGTATCAGCCGGCGGTGCTTGATAAGTCACCACTAACACCGGACC
>CANRHT010000103.1 GCA_947630465.1 uncultured Pseudomonadaceae bacterium | reverse complement strand
CACTGTGTCCTACAGCCGTGACGGTAGTTTCCACCTGAGCTCCGATGGTCAAGTGGTGACCTCCAGTGGTTTCCCGCTAGAGCCGGCGATTATGCTGCCGCCCGAAGTGCGCACCTTTACTGTGGGTGAGGACGGTACCGCGGTGGTCACCACTGCAGGTAATCCGCAACCGCAGATTGTCGGTAATATCCAGATCACTGACTTCGTCAACCCAGCCGGTTTAGAAGCCATTGGTAATAACCTGTTTTTAGAAACCGCCGCCAGTGGTGCGCCGCAAGATGGTACGCCAGGACTGAATGGTTTAGGTACAGTTTTGCAAAACACCTTAGAGAACTCCAACGTCAGCGTAGTGGAAGAGCTGGTGAATATGATCACCACCCAGCGTGCTTATGAGATGAACTCCAAAGTGATCTCAACCGCTGACCAGATGTTGTCCTTTATTACTCAGCAACTTTAATAAGCTGAGGTGGAGTCTTGTGATGAAGCGTTCATTAGTAGTCGTCAGTTTAATTGCCATGGTCACATTGGTGGGCTGCATGCCGTTGCCGCCTAAACCCAACGACCCTTATTACGCACCGGTATTACCACGCACGCCCGTGCCTGATGCGCAAAATAATGGCGCTATTTACCAAGCGGACTTTGATACCAACTACTTCACTGATCGCAAAGCCTT
The DNA here is from genome assembly GCA_947630465.1 of uncultured Pseudomonadaceae bacterium. Lineage (GTDB taxonomy): Bacteria > Pseudomonadota > Gammaproteobacteria > Pseudomonadales > Pseudomonadaceae > Denitrificimonas. The sequence continues at coordinate 6,244 of CANRHT010000103.1, read as the reverse complement.
CCGTGTGGGCGATATCATTACCATCAGCCTCAACGAGCGCACCCAAGCCAGTAAGAACGCCAACTCGCAAATTCAAAAAGACAGTAACCTAGATATTGGCGTACCTAACATCCTTGGCATGGCAATTGCTCCTAAAAACCCACTAGCCGGAATCAGTGCATTGGGTATGACCAACGATAATTTAAGTCTAGAAGCGGGTTACGGCGCGAAGCGCTCAACCAAAGGCTCAGGACAAACAGGGCAGAGTAACAGCCTGTCAGGTTCGATTACTGTGACCATCGCGGAAGTGTATCCCAACGGTGTGTTAGCCGTGCGCGGTGAAAAATGGTTAACACTCAATACCGGTGATGAGCTGGTACGCATTTCTGGCATAGTTCGTGCAGATGATATCAGTACCGATAACGTTGTTGACTCAACACGTATCGCTGATGCACGTATCACTTACTCAGGCACCGGCGCTTTTGCCAATGCCAGTAAGCCAGGCTGGTTAGATCGATTCTTTCTCAGCCCCATGTTTCCCTTTTAAAGGTAGGAAAAAGTATGCGTAAGTATTGGATTGCCTGCCTTGCAACGCTGCTGCTGAGCAGCATGGCGCAAGCAGAACGCTTAAAAGATTTGGCTAGCATCCAAGGTGTACGTAGTAACCAGTTGATTGGTTACGGCTTGGTCGTGGGCCTCAACGGCAGTGGTGACCAAACCACACAAACGCCATTTACTGTGCAAACCTTCAACAATATGCTGGCGCAGTTCGGCATTAAAGTACCGCCCGGTGGCAACGTACAGCTGAAAAACGTTGCTGCGGTTTCTATTCATGCTGATTTACCGCCCTTTGCTCGCCCTGGGCAAACCATTGATATCACTGTGTCCTCTATCGGTAATGCCAAGAGTTTGCGCGGTGGTAGCTTGCTGATGACACCGCTGAAAGGTATCGATGGCAACGTCTATGCGATTGCCCAAGGTAACTTGGTAGTCGGTGGTTTTGACGCGGGTGGTGCGGATGGTTCACGTATTACCGTCAATGTTCCGTCGGCTGGACGTATTCCATCCGGTGCCACCGTTGAGCGCGCTGTACCCAGTGGCTTTAATCAAAATGATTATTTGACGCTCAACTTGAATCGTCCTGATTTTACTACGGCTAAAAACATCGTCGATAAGCTCAATGATATGTTGGGCCCACGTGTGGCACAGGCGATGGATGCAGGTTCCATTCGTGTTGCCGCACCGGCTGATCCAACCCAGCGTGTTGACTACTTATCGATTATTGAAAACCTTGAGATTGAAGCCGGTCAAGCGGGCGCCAAAGTGATTATTAACTCACGTACGGGCACCATTGTGATTGGGCAAAACGTACGCGTGCAACCAGCTGCTGTTACCCACGGTAGTTTGACTGTGGTAATTACAGAAGATCCGATTGTCAGTCAACCTGAGCCGTTTTCTCAAGGGCAGACAGCAGTAGTACCGCGCTCAAAAGTGAATGCAATGCAAGAAGCCAAGCCCATGTTTAAGTTTGGCCCGGGCACTACGCTCGACGAAATTGTGCGCGCAGTTAATCAAGTCGGTGCGGCACCGTCCGACTTAATGGCGATTCTTGAAGCCTTAAAACAAGCCGGTGCCTTACAAGCTGACCTGATTGTGATTTGAGGGTATTGCTATGAACTTGCACAGCACCAGCGTAGCCGATAGCGGCGCTTATACTGACTTAAACCGCCTCAACCAACTTAAAGTGGGTGAAGGGCGTGACAGTGAAGCCAATATCCGTAAAGTCGCGCAAGAATTCGAATCATTGTTTCTCGGTGAAATGATGAAAGCGATGCGCGCGGCAGGCGATGTGTTGGCTGATGACAACTTCATGAACACCAATGAAAGCAAAACCTACCGCGATATGTACGACCAGCAGTTATCCGTGACCTTGTCGCAAGGTAAAGGCATGGGTATGGCTGATGTATTAACCCGCCAGCTGTCACAAGCGCCCAAGGCCAGTAAGGTCAATCCTTTTACTCAAGAAGCCGTGGCACCAACTCCAGCCGCGGCGGTTGCAGCGCCTGTGCCAGCTGTTAAGAACTCGATGAATGCCATGCGCCCAGCCGTGGGTTATTCCATTGATCCGCAGCGCGATGACAGCGCATTCTTTAATCAGCGCCGTCTTGCTTTACCGATGACTGCAGCAGGTCGTTCACTGGCTGGTATTGGTGCGGCGGCACAAGAAACCTTAAACAATGGCCTCGCGCAGCAAAACACTCCGGCGCGTGAAGATTGGCAAGCAGCGCGCAGCTATCCTGCACCGCGTGAAGCCGGTATTGAAGTGGCAGGGCAAACAAAAACTGTTGCCAGTTCTGAGGATTTAAACCGTAAGAAATTTAACTCTCCAGAAGAGTTTGTCGCCACCATGATGCCGATGGCCGAACAGGCCGCGAAAAAGCTCGGCGTGGATCCGCGTTACCTTGTTGCGCAAGCCGCACTGGAAACCGGTTGGGGTAAATCCATTATCCGTAATCAAGGCGGTGATAGCAGTCACAACTTGTTTGGTATTAAAGCGCACGGCTGGGGTGGTGCTTCAGCCAATGTCACGACCTCTGAGGTGATACAAGGCGTCAGAATCAAAGAAAAAGCAGATTTTCGCAGCTATGACTCTTTTGAGCACAGTTTTAATGACTATGTAGATTTCTTACAAAGTAATGGCCGTTACCGCCAAGCGCTGCAGTCTACGGCCAATCCAGAACGCTTTGTAGGCGAGCTACAACGCGCCGGTTATGCCACTGATCCCAATTATGCAAAAAAAATATCACAGATTGCACAGAAATTGCATACCTATCAACAAGTCGCAAATGTTGAGGTGCCACGTGCAAAAGTACGGGCTTGAGGTGAGAAATGGCTGATTTATTAAATATTGGATTATCGGGATTAAGTGCTGCCAAAACCAACCTAACGGTGACAGGGCACAATATTACCAACATCAATACGCCAGGCTATACGCGCCAAGATACGGTGCAGGCCACGCGTACACCGCAGTTCAGCGGTGCGGGCTATATTGGTTCAGGTACCAGTCTGACCGATATTCGCCGCAGTTATAACGAGTTCCTTACATCACAGCTGCGTTCAAGTACTGCGCTGCACAGTGATGTGACCGCCTATAAAAGCCAAATTGATCAGCTTGACGGTTTATTGGCGGGCAGCACTACCGGCGTTACGCCAGCGCTGCAATCATTCTTTTCAGCGATGCAAACTGCCGCTGAAGACCCGGCCAATATTCCGGCGCGTCAGTTGGTGCTGTCTGAAGCGGAAGGCCTTGCACGCCGCTTTAATAACATCAATGACAATATCACCGCACAAAACAGCTTCATCAATAAGCAACTGGTCACCACCACTGAGCAAATTAACCGCTTAGCGCAAACGGTGGGTAGCCTCAATAACGCCATTAGCAGCGCCGGCACCAATGGTCAGCAGCCCAATGACTTATTGGATGCGCGTGATGAGGCCGTACGGCAGCTGTCCAACTACATTGGTGTGACTGTTGTCGTGCAAGATGACAACACCTTTAACTTGTCGATTGGTAGCGGCCAGCCACTGGTTGTGGGTGGTACGGTCAATCAATTGCAAGCCGGTCCCGGTCGTGGTGATCCGAATAAGTTTGAAGTGGACTTTATCAGTGGTGGTTCACGCCAAAATATCACCAGCAGTATCAGTGGCGGTGAGATGGGTGGCTTATTGCGTTTTCGCGATGAAGTGCTCGATCCAACAGTCAATGCGCTAGGCCGCTTGGCTTTAACCATTAACTCAGAGATCAACAGCCAGTTAGGTCAAGGTTTGGATCTGAAAGGGCAGGTCGGTGCTGATTTATTTAATGATATTAATGATCCCAAATTAGCGGCACTGCGTGTGCGCCCGATGGCTGACAATACTAGTGATGTCAGCGGCTCAATGAATATCACCAACACCAAACTACTCACCACCAGTGATTATCGTCTGGAATTTGACGGTAGCAACTACAGTGCGCGACGTTTAAGTGACGGTGCAGCGATGACCGTCACTGTTGGCGCAGGGGGTGAGCTGAGTTTTGCCGACAGCCAAGGCCGCGATCAAGGCTTCACCATGCAGTTGTCTGGTGTGCCGACTGCGGGTGATCGCTTTATGCTTGAGCCGACGCGTCGTGGTGCGGCAGATATTTCTGTGCAACTTGATCAGGCCGATCAATTAGGCTTTGCTGCGCCTTTTAAATCAGGTGCTGACCTGCAAAACAAAGGTAACGGCACGATTGGCCAGCCCTCGGTGGAGATGGCACTCAATCCAGATAATCTGCCGCAAGTGAACTTTGTTGCCGATGATTTGTTATTGGATAACCTCAAGGCGGTGGGTGAGATTAGCCTTGAGTACGACGAAGTAAACGGCACTCTAAACTTCGCCACGCCGCTGCCTACGGGCGTCACCATTACCAGCGTCCCAGTTGAAGGCCAGCTGGCGCCGGGTGCTATTACAGGGCTGCCGATAACGCCGGGGCAAACCAATAACCTCAGCTACGCCATTGAAGTTGACGTGGGTGGTGTCAAGCAAAGCTTTACGATTAATCAAACCATCAGTGGCCGCCCCAGTAATGGTGATACATTCACCGTAGGCTTTAACCAAAACGGTGTCTCAGATAACCGTAACGCACTTAAACTGGCTGATTTACAGAACAAGCAAGTGGTTGGCGTCGATGCCAATACTAAAGGTATTGCAACGGGCGTCAGCTTTAGTGATGGCTATGGTGATATGGTGGAGCGAGTTGGCACGCTAACTGCACAAGCTAGACAAGATGATGTTGCAACGGGTGCCATACTGAAGCAGTCAGCGGATAATCGAAATTCACTGTCGGCGGTAAACTTGGACGAAGAAGCAGCCAGCTTGATTAAGTTTGAACAGTATTACAATGCGTCGGCGCAGGTGATTCAAGTTGCGCGCTCATTGTTCGATACACTGATTAATGCATTTAGATAAGCTGTGCTGGCGCGGTTGAGTTAGCAGAGTTATTAGGAGCCAGGCCATGCGTATTTCTAGCCTACAAGCCTTTCAAAATGGTGTGCAGGGGTTGCAACGCAACTACTCTGCGGCCATTCGCACACAAGAGCAGATCAGTTCCGGTAATCGTATTTTGACGCCGGCCGATGATCCAGTAGCTTCCGTGCGCTTGATGCAGCTTGAGCAACAGCAAAATATGCTGGGCCAGTATAAAGATAACCTCACGGCCGCCAACAACAGCTTGGTGCAAGAAGAATCCACCCTCAATGCGGTCAACACTGTGATGCAGCGCGTGCGTGATCTGGCTGTGCAAGCCGGTAATGGCGCACTCAGCCAAAGCGACCGTCAATCAATCGCCTCAGAATTACAAGAGCGCGAAGATGAGCTCTTAGGCTTAATGAACAGCCGTAATGCGCGCGGTGAGTATTTGTTTTCTGGCTTCCAGGGCAAGACCCAGCCTTTTGAGCGCCAAGCCGATGGTAACTTTGCTTATCAAGGCGATGAAGGGCAGCGCAAATTACAAATTGGCAGCTCCCTCAATGTGGCGATCAGTGATAACGGCAAGAAACTCTTTCAAAACGTCACTAACGCGTCACGTTTGGACGCTAATTTAACTGCAACGCCAGGTTCTACTTTAGCTGTGTCCGCACCTTTGGTGCAGGATGAAGTGGCTTTTTCTGGCAGTCCCGCTTTTCCAAGTGGCGGTATTGAAATTCAATTTACTGCGCCACCGGGCAATCCAAAAGAGTACACCGTTTATGATGGTGCAACGCCTGTGCAAACAGGGGTCATGGACGATGACGATAAACGTCAAGATTCCATTGTTTTTCGTGGCGTTGTCATGCAGTTTGATGGTGTGCCAGCCGGTGGTGAAAGTATAACGGTCAACGCCGATCCAACCCGCGAAAAACAAGGCGTGCTCGATACTATTTATCAATTGCGCATGGCCCTCGAAGACAACACTGACAGCCCCGAAGGCAACCGCGCCACTCGCGATGCCGTAGCGGGCGCCATCACCAATATCGACCACGCCATGGTCACCATCGACCGTACCCGTGGTGATATCGGTGCACGCATGAACGTGATCGAAACCACGCTCACCGACAACGAAGACGTCGCCCTGATCAATAAAACCGTACAAGCCGAGCTGCGCGAAGTAGACTACCCCGAAGCCTTATCCAAGCTGGCTTTCCAAAGCATTGTGCTGGAAGCTGCGCAGCAGAGCTTTGTTAAAATCAGTCAGTTGAATTTG
>CANRHT010000102.1 GCA_947630465.1 uncultured Pseudomonadaceae bacterium | reverse complement strand
CGCAAATCCAGCTTTGATGAAGCTGCAAACTTACCCTTCGCTGACGAAGAGCCCGGTTCTGACGAGCTTAACAACGACACATCCAGGAGCAATAACCAATGACTTCTTTCTGGAGTTGGTACATTGTACTGCTGACCAGCGGTACAATATTGGCCTTAACATGGCTGATCTTTGCGACACGTAAAGGCCAGCGCAGCGACACAACCGATGAAACTCTGAGTCACGTCTATGACGGTATTCAAGAGTACGATAACCCGCTACCACGCTGGTGGTTTATGTTGTTCGTCGGCACTATCATCTTCGCTATCGGCTACTTAGTCCTTTACCCTGGTATGGGTAACTGGAAAGGTATTTTGCCGGGCTACGAAGATGGCTGGACATCCACCAAGCAGTACGACCGCGAAATCACCAAGGCTGATGGTAAATACGGCCCGATCTTCGCTAAGTACGCAGCATTACCTATTGTTGATGTTGCTAAAGATGAAGCTGCATTAAAAATGGGGGGTCGCTTATTTGCTTCTCACTGTTCTGTATGTCACGGTTCAGACGCAAAAGGCGCACACGGCTTTCCTAACTTAACTGATAACGAATGGATCTGGGGCGGCGAGCCTGAGACCATCAAAACGTCAATCATGAATGGTCGTATTGCCGCAATGCCAGGCTGGGAAGCTGCTTTAGGCAACGAAGGCATCAAGAACGTTGCAGGCTATGTACGTGGCCTGTCTGGACTGAAAAACCCAGAAGGACTTGATCTTGAGGCAGGTCAACAGTCGTATAATACGATGTGTGTAGTCTGTCACGGACCTGAAGGCAAGGGTAACCCATTGATGGGTGCACCTAACCTAACTGATAAAGTTTGGTTATACGGTTCAAGCTTTGCCCAAGTTCAGCAGACACTGCGCCATGGCCGTAATGGTCAAATGCCAGCACAAGCTGACTTCCTCGGTAACGACAAAGTTCACTTGCTAGCTGCTTATGTATACAGCCTTTCACACGATACAAAAGATCAGTAAATGACACGTGCGACATGCTGTCACTCTCTGCTGGAACGCCAGCAGGCGTACCATAACTAGCAGTTAAAAACTTTTCCGGCCAGTTCACTGGCCGGATATTTTAAAAAACCGCACCGGTACGACCTGATGACTGACAAAATACCTGTAAAAAACATTACTCCAAAATCAAGCGAAGCGAGTCTCTACGCTAAACGCGAACCTATCTATACCCGCGCTTTTACGGGCATCTTCCGTAACATTCGAATTATTTCCGGCCTGTTCTTATTTGCTGTTTTCTTAGGTACGGTCTGGCTGCAATGGGGTGAACGCCAAGCTGTTTGGTGGAACTTACCCGAACGTAAATTTTATATATTTGGTGCAACCTTCTGGCCTCAAGACTTTATGCTACTGTCGTGGCTATTGATTATTTGCGCCTTTGGTTTGTTTTTTATTACCGTTTTTGCCGGTCGCGTGTGGTGTGGTTATACCTGCCCACAAAGCGTCTGGACTTGGATATTTATGTGGTGCGAGAAAGTCACTGAAGGTGACCGCAACGCACGCATGAAGCTTGATAAAGCACCGATGTCCGCCAATAAGCTGATCCGCAAAACCATCAAGCACCTCATGTGGGCTAGCATTGGTTTTATTACTGGACTTACTTTTGTTGGCTACTTCTCACCTATCCGCGAGCTGCCCCTTGATCTGATCACCGGTGCTGCTGACGGCTGGGCCTATTTTTGGGTGGGCTTTTTCACCTTACTAACCTACCTCAACGCAGGCTGGTTACGTGAGCAAGTGTGCATTCACATGTGCCCTTACTCACGCTTCCAAAGTGTCATGTTTGATAAAGATACTTTGATTGTGTCCTATGACCCTGAGCGCGGTGAAAATCGTGGTCCGCGTAAAAAAGGTAGCGATTATAAAGCTCAAGGTCTTGGCGACTGTATCGACTGTAAACTCTGCGTACACGTCTGCCCGACGGGTATCGATATCCGTGACGGTTTACAAATCGCCTGTATCGGTTGCGCCGCCTGTATTGACGCCTGCGATGATGTGATGCTTAAAGTGGGCTATCCAAAAGGTTTGGTCAGCTACACAACTGAGCACAACCTCTCAGGGCAAAAAACCAAATTAATCCGTCCACGCTTAATCGGTTATGCTACGGCACTGTTGGTTATGAGTAGCTTGTTCGGATACACCGTTATGAACCGTAACTTAGTTGAGTTCAACGTTCTTAAAGACCGTACCTCTTACCGTGAAAACCAAGAAGGTCGGATTGAAAACGTGTACACCATTAAGATCATGAATAAAGATCAGAAAGATCACGTTTACATTATCGAAGCCAGTGGTCTGGAAGGTTTAACTCTAGAAGGTGAGAACAATATCAAGGTCGCCGCAGGCGAGATTCTATCGACACCCGTGTCTATTTCAGTTGACCCTGAGGATCTACCTTCAAGCGCGAACAAGATTGAATTTAAAGTTCACTCAGAAGATGACAACAGCATTAAAAGAACAACTGACAGCCGCTTCCTCGGCCCCACTATTCGTTAAGTAAAGGATCTAATATGCAGCCCGAAAACAATGTTTTACCCTGGTATAAAGAGTTTTGGCCTTGGTTCATCATTGGTATGCTCAGTTTCTCTGTGGTACTCGGGCTGTCTTTACTGACGATTTCTATTCGTAATGCCGACAGCTTAGTGGTCGATAACTACTACGATGCCGGTAAAGGTATCAATACTTCGCTCGAACGTGAAAAGCTTGCTGAAGAGTTAGGTATGGCAGGCACCTTGAGCCTCGACAATGATTTAGGTCAGGTTGAGTTCGCTATATCCGGACAAAGCCGACCACAACAGTTAGTCCTCAACCTTATTTCGCCGACTCAAGAAGAACGTGACCGCCGTATTGTCTTGCAACCTGTTGCCAGCGATGTGTACCGCGGTTTACTGCCAGAAGATATTCAAGGCCGTCGTTTTATTGAAATACTTGGCACTGAGAATGAGGCCGACTGGCGTTTATTTGAAGAGCACACTTTAATTCCCGGTCAAGCAACTGTACTGGGCGAATAAGCGCTTAAATACGCTTGTGTCGCCGCAGTGTATGTTGAATTCTTATTCTTCTAGATAGCTGATTATTATGGCTGCACCCTTACCCTGCTACCACTGCGCTTTACCTGTCACCACAGGTCATGCTTTTAGCGCAGTGGTACTCAAGGAACCACGTGTATTCTGCTGCCCTGGCTGCCAAGCCGTAGCGCAAACTATTATTGCTGGCGGTCTAGAAAGCTATTATCTACACCGCAGCGAATCCTCAACTAACCCCGAAGCATTACCCGGTGTATTGCCCGACGAGTTGCTGCTACTTGATCGCCAAGATATTCAAGAACCTTTTGTCAGCATCTCTGACGCCATCAGCGAAACACAGCTGCTGATCGAAGGTATTACCTGTGCAGCTTGTGGCTGGCTGATTGAAAAACATCTGCGGCAAATTCCAGGCGTGGTTGAGACCACCCTGAACCTGAGCAACCACCGTTTATCAATACGCTGGGACGCTGAGCAGATCATGCTGTCTGATTTACTCAAAACCATCCGCCTTATTGGCTATGCTGCGCACCCGTGGCAACCCGATACCGTCAGCCTACAAATGCAATCCGAGAATAAACGTGCACTGCGCAAACTCGGCGTAGCCGGCTTACTCTGGATGCAGGTGATGATGGCCTCGATGGCCACTTGGCCTGAGTTTAATCTTGATTTATCACCTGCGATGGACAGTTTACTGCGCTGGGTAAGCTTAATTTTAACCACGCCTATCGTGTTTTATTGCAGTAGCGAGTTTTTTTACGGCGCATTACGCGATTTACGCACACGCCACCTCACCATGGACGTATCAGTCTCGATGGCGATTGCTGGTGCTTATGTCGCGGGGATTTGGTCAACGGTGACCGGCCAAGGCGACCTGTATTTTGATGCTGCAGGCATGTTTGCACTTTTTCTACTCTCAGGTCGCTATTTAGAGCGGCGTGCACGTGAACGCACATCAGCCGCCACCACCAACTTGGTTAATCTCCTGCCCGCCTCCTGTCTGCGTCTTAATGCAGACGGCAGCAGTGAACGTATTTTGCTCAAAGAACTGCAGCAAGGTGATCAATTGCTGGTACCGCCAGGCAGTTTAATTCCAGCTGATGGGCGTATTGCCACAGGAGTATCGAGTATTGATGAATCCTTACTGACTGGTGAATACCTACCCTTGTCAAAAAAGCCAGGCGACTCCGTTGTCGCGGGCACGCTCAATATCGAAGGCCCGCTGACCATCGATGTATTGGCTCTGGGTGAAGCCACTCAATTATCAGCCATTGTGCGCTTACTTGAACGCGCACAGTCGCTGAAACCGCGTCTTGCAGAACTGGCAGATACTGTTGCGCAATGGTTCCTGATTAGCGTGCTACTGATTGCAGCCATTGTTGGCCTCGTCTGGTGGCAAATTGATTCCTCGCGAGCGTTTTGGATCGTGCTATCACTCTTGGTCGCCACCTGCCCTTGCGCACTGTCACTGGCAACGCCAACCGCCCTCACGGCTGCGACCGGCTCATTGCATAAGCTGGGCTTATTGATTACCAAAGGTCATGTTTTAGAAAGTTTCCAAAAAGTTGATACGGTTATTTTTGACAAAACCGGCACGCTCACCGAAGGCAAGTTAACCCTCAAACAGATCATCACCACCGCTGCTTTATCTGAAAACACCTGCCTAGAACTGGCTGCCGCACTCGAAAGTCATTCAGAGCACCCTATTGCCCGCGCTTTTGGTCGCACCACCTTAACCGCGCAGAACGTACACAGCGCTCCGGGTTTAGGCCTCGAAGGCTCAGTCAACGAGCAAACATTACGCATTGGCCGTCCTGACTATGTCAGCGCCTTAGGCGACTACCCTGCTCCTGCTATGCCCAGCGCACAAGGGCAATGGCTCTTACTGGGTAATAGCCAGCAGCCTCTGGCGTGGTTTGCTCTGGACGACAAGCTGCGCGATGATGCACCAGCACTACTAAAAACGTGCCGTGCACGCGGCTGGAAAGTTTTGTTGTTATCGGGCGATAGCTCACCCATGGTGCAAGATATTGCTGAGCAGCTGCAGATTGATGATGCTCGCGGCAGCCTAACCCCAGACGATAAGTTGCAGGTTCTCAAAGAACTGCACAACCAAGGCCGCCATGTCTTAATGCTGGGCGATGGCGTCAATGACGTACCAGTGCTGGCGGCGGCTGATATCAGTATTGCGATGGGCAGTGCGACCGACTTAGCTAAAACCACGGCCGATGCTATTTTGCTGTCGAACCGTTTAAGCAGTTTGGTCAGCGCCTTACAGATCGCTAAAAAAACCCGCCGCGTTATTATTGAAAACTTCGCTTGGGCCACGCTCTACAATGGCTTAATTATTCCTTTCGCGGCAATTGGCTGGGTGACGCCAGGTTGGGCAGCGCTGGGTATGTCAGTCAGTTCACTGCTGGTGGTGTTAAATGCGATGCGTTTAACCCACTTTAGTGAAGCCACTTAACCCTATTAACGAGGCATGTTATGGCTGCTTTATATGTGATGATTCCTGCGGCATTGATTTTGGTGGCGATCGCTATCAAAATATTTTTCTGGGCGGTTGATAGTGGCCAATACGAAGATTTAGACAGCCCTGCGCACAGTATCCTATTTGATGATGAAGACCCGATGCACACCGCTCATATGCACAAAAAAACACCTGAAGACGCAGCACCTGACAACACAGTAGACGAGCAGCCTCATGCTTGATTTGATTCCGCTATTAGCGTCAGCTTTTATTCTTGGACTACTGGGTGCAGGCCATTGCCTTGGTATGTGCGGCGGTTTAATGGGCGCCTTGACCTTTGGTATTCCGCCCGAGCAACAACACAAACGCTTACGCATGTTAATTGCTTATAACTTAGGCCGCGTCAGCAGTTACGCCATCGCAGGTTTCTTATTTGGTTTACTCGGCTGGGCGGTTGAGCAAACCGCAGCCGCACAAGCGCTGCGCATCGTCGCAGCAGTCCTGTTAATTTGTCTCGGCCTGTATTTAGCCGGCTGGTGGCACGGTTTAACCTATGTTGAAAAAGTCGGTAGCCATCTCTGGAAATATATTCAACCCATTGCGGGACGCTTATTACCCGTTAGAAGCACCGCCCACGCCTTACTCTTAGGTGGCCTGTGGGGCTGGCTGCCCTGCGGTTTGGTGTACAGCACTTTATTCTGGACAGCAAGCCAAGGTGATGCGGCCACCAGCGCTCTTTTAATGTTTACCTTTGGTTTGGGGACATGGCCGGTGTTATTAGCATCGGGGCTGGCAGCCGAACGTGTCAGTGTTTTCTTGCGTAAGAAGAACGTGCGTTACGCGGCAGGCACTCTAGTTATTCTGTATGGTTTCTGGACATTACCCGGCCCACATCAGCATTGGTTAATGGGACACTAACAACCCCGTTAAGGCGTACGAAAGGCGCTTGATGCAGATCAAGAGCACTTAGGCAAACCTCCCTATACTGAGCAACATACATCGTATCTAGGGAGTCAATTGAGATGACCGCTCGCTCAGGATGGAACTCAACAGCATTTAATGCACACCATTGCATTGATGATGACTGCTCATACCCTAAACTGCATCAACTACAAGATACGATCAGCCCATTCACACGCTTCAGTGCGATGCGTAACAGCCGCTTAGCGCAACGACCTTTGGCGCTGCATATCCAGACGTCCTTTAATCATCTTTGCAGTCCAGCAGACAGTAACCCGCACAGTTGCCCACACCGCAGCTTGTATCTGCATCGCTTGCAAGATGAAATCCGCACGACCGCGCAACACTGCAACAAGCAGCAACCCATTCGTCATCTACGTTTTTCGGCCACCTCAGCCACACAACTCTCAACCCAAGAACTGCAAGAGCTGATGCAGTGCTTAAATGATAATTTCAATATGACCAGTGACAA
>CANRHT010000101.1 GCA_947630465.1 uncultured Pseudomonadaceae bacterium | reverse complement strand
GGAGGTCGGATGACGAGCAAGCTGGAACAGTTGCAGGACATATTGACGCCAGTGATTGAAGCGCTGGGTTATGAGTGTTGGGGAATCGAGTATATTTCTCAGGGTCGTCACTCAGTGCTGCGCATTTATATCGATCATGAAAATGGCATCCTTATCGAGGATTGTGAAACCGTTAGCCGCCAGTTAAGTGCGGTAATGGACGTTGAAGATCCGATCAGTTCTGAGTACACACTCGAAGTGTCTTCGCCTGGTATGGATCGCCCACTGTTTACTTTGCCGCAGTTCGCTGCTTTTGTTGGTGAGCAGGTAAAAATCAGACTGCGTTCTGCTGTTGAAGAACGTCGTAATTTTCAAGGGCTGATTCGATCGGTTGAAGATCAAGATGTGGTGGTGCAGATGGGTGAGTTTGAGTATCTGTTGCCGATTGATCTGATTGAAAAAGCAAATATTCTTCCAAACTTTGAATAACAATATGGACTGCGCGAATCCTACAGTTTGCGAAAGGCGAGGCATGCGATGAGCAAAGAAATTCTACTGGTTGTTGAATCAGTTTCAAATGAAAAAGGCGTTCCGCCAGCGTTGATTTTTGAAGCGCTGGAGTTGGCATTAGCCACCGCGACAAAGAAAAACTACGAAGACGAAGTTGAGTTGCGTGTGGCGATTGATCGTCAAACCGGCAACTACGAAACTTTTCAGCGTTGGACGGTGGTTGAAGAAGTTGACTTTGACGATCCTGCGCACCAGATGACGATCGACATGGCTGAAAAGCGCATGGAAAATCCGTCAGTTGGCGATGTGCTTGAAGAGAAAATCGAATCAATTGAGTTCGGCCGTATTGCTGCGCAGACTGCCAAGCAAGTGATCGTACAAAAGGTACGTGAAGCTGAGCGTGCGCAAATTGTTGAAGCCTACCGCAGTAAATTGGGCGAGATCATCTTCGGTACCGTTAAGAAAGTCACTCGCGACAATATTATTGTTGATCTGGGTAACAACGCTGAAGCTATTTTGGCACGTGAAGATATTATTCCGCGCGAAACCTTCCGCGTTGGCGCACGAGTGCGTGCGTTATTGCAAGATATCCGTACAGAAAACCGTGGTCCACAGTTGATCTTGTCGCGCACAGCGCCAGAAATGATTATGGAACTCTTCAATATTGAAGTGCCGGAGATTTCTGAAGGTTTAATCGAAATTATGGCGGCTGCCCGTGATCCGGGCTCGCGTGCTAAAATTGCAGTGCGTTCTAAAGATAAACGTATTGATCCACAGGGTGCTTGTATTGGTATGCGCGGTTCGCGTGTGCAAGCAGTATCCGGTGAGTTGGGCGGTGAGCGTGTTGATATTGTGCTCTGGGATGATAATCCGGCGCAGTTTGTGATCAGTGCCATGTCGCCTGCAGAAGTGATTGCCATTATTGTCGATGAAGATACACATACGATGGATATTGCAGTTGCTGCAGAGAATTTAGCGCAAGCCATTGGTCGCGGAGGTCAAAACGTACGTTTAGCCTCGCAACTGACCGGTTGGACGCTTAATGTGATGAGCCAAGAAGATATTCAGGCGCGTCAGCAAGAAGAAACCGGTGATCTCTTGCAACTGTTCGTTAGAGACCTCGAAGTGGATGAGGATCTCGCGCAGATTTTAGTTGAAGAAGGCTTTACCAGTTTAGATGAAGTGGCTTATGTACCCATGGAAGAGATGCTCAACATCGAAGGTTTCGATGAAGATATTGTCACTGAGCTGCGTACCCGTGCCAAAAACTGTTTATTAACTCGCGCTATTGCGACGGAAGAAAAACTGGCTGATATCCAACCAGCCCAAGATTTGCTCGACTTAACGGGCATGAGCAAGGAGCTGGCCGTTGAGCTAGCCGTCCGCGGAGTGCTCAACCGCGAAGACCTAGCAGAGCAGTCAATTGATGACTTGCTCGAAATCGAAGGCATGAATGAAGATCGTGCCGGCAAACTGATCATGGCCGCCCGCGCCCATTGGTTTGAATAAGCACATTGCGGCTTGAGGAGAGAAGTTCATGACGCAAGTTACGGTTAAAGAACTGGCTAAAACAGTAAAGACGCCAGTAGAAAGCCTATTGCAACAAATGCATGAGGCCGGCCTGGCACATACCAGCGCTGATCAAAATGTAAGCGAAACTGAAAAGCAAAAGTTATTAAGTTTCTTAGAAAAAGGCGGCAGTACTAAAACTGACGGTTCTAAGAAAATTACTTTGCAGCGCAAAACGACAACGACATTACGTGCTCCAGGCAGTAAAACTATCAGTGTTGAAGTGCGTAAAAAGAAAACCTTTGTACAGCGTAGCGCCGAAGAAATTGAAGCTGAAAAGCAAAAAGATTTAGCTGCATTGCAGGCTGCGAAAAAAGCAACCGAGCAAGAAAAAGCTAAATCACAGCCTGCACCGGCACCGGTTGTAGAGAAGGCTCCAGCAGCAAAAGCTGAGCCTGTAGCGGCTGAAGTTCAGTTGCCACCTGCAGATATTACCTTGCCAGTTGTCGATGCTGTCGCGCCTGCGCCCGATCGCAAAAAAGACGAAGTACGTCGCCCAGCTAAGCGCGCCGACGAAGATGATCGTCGCGAGCGTAAAACTGCAGCGCCACGTCCAGCGGCTAAAGGTAAAACCACACGCAGTGATGACGATGATGCGTCACGTCGTGGCGGTCGTAACCGTGGTAAAGGTAAGAAACGCGCAAATCCAAATCAGCATGGCTTTACCAGTCCTGCTGGTCCAGTTGTGCGTGATGTACAGATTGGTGAAACCATTACAGTGGCTGAACTTGCAGCACAGATGTCAGTAAAAGGCGTCGAAATTGTCAAGTTCATGTTTAAGCTGGGCTCGCCCGTGACCATCAACCAAGTCTTGGATCAAGATACCGCGGTACTGATCGCTGAAGAGTTGGGTCACCGTGTATCACGCGTGAGCGATAACGTGTTGGAAGAGCAGTTTGCTGAATCATTGAAGATTGATGGTGAAGCCTTCCACCGTGCGCCAGTAGTGACCGTGATGGGTCACGTTGACCACGGTAAAACTTCGCTGCTTGACTACATCCGTCGCGCTAAAGTTGCGACCGGTGAGGCGGGTGGTATTACTCAGCACATCGGTGCTTATCACGTTAAAACCGAAGGTGGCATGATCACTTTCCTTGATACCCCTGGTCACGCCGCGTTTACCGCCATGCGTGCTCGTGGTGCTAAGGCAACGGATATCGTGATTCTCGTTGTAGCTGCAGACGATGGCGTGATGCCGCAAACCATTGAAGGTATTGAGCATGCGAAAGCCGCTGGCGTACCTTTGATTATTGCAGTGAACAAAATTGATAAGCCAGACGCTGATCCAGATCGTATTAAAAACGATCTAGCTGTGCATGGCGTCACACCAGAAGAGTGGGGCGGTGATACGCAGTTTGTACACGTCTCTGCTAAAGCAGGTACGGGTATCGATGCTTTGCTTGAGTCCGTTCTGCTGCAGGCTGAAGTACTTGAGCTCAGCGCCACACCATCGGCTTCAGGTCGCGGTGTCGTGATTGAGTCACGTCTTGATAAAGGCCGTGGTCCAGTGGCTTCAGTCTTAGTGCAGAACGGTACTTTGCGCCAAGGCGACATGGTGTTAGTCGGTACGAACTTTGGCCGCGTGCGTGCCATGATGGATGAAAATGGTCAGGCGATTAAAGAAGCAGGCCCATCGATTCCAGTTGAGATCTTAGGTCTTGACGGTACGCCAGAAGCCGGTGATGAAGTGACTGTAGTGATTGACGAGCGTAAAGCCCGTGAAGTTGCGCTGTTCCGCCAAGGTAAGTTCCGCGAAGTTAAATTAGCGCGTGCACATGCCGGTAAGCTCGAAAATATGTTCGAGAATATGGGTCAGGAAGAGAAGAAAGTACTCAACATCGTTGTTAAAGCTGACGTGCGCGGTACGCTCGAAGCCTTACGTGGTTCATTGTCTGAGCTGGGTAATGATGAAGTTGAAGTATGTATCGTTGCTGGTGGCGTGGGTGGTATCACTGAAAGTGATGCGAACTTAGCCCTTGCTTCTAACGCAGTAATCTTTGGTTTCAACGTGCGTGCTGATGCCGGTGCGCGTAAAATCGTTGAGCAAGAAAGCTTAGATATGCGCTATTACAACATCATTTACGACATTATTGAGGATGTGAAGAAAGCACTCTCAGGTATGTTGGGTAGTGATGTACGTGAGAACATCCTCGGTGTGGCTGAAGTACGTGAAGTATTCCGCTCGCCGAAATTGGGTGCGATTGCTGGTTGTATGGTGATTGAAGGACAGGTACACCGTAACCGTCCCATCCGTGTTCTGCGTGATGACGTGGTGATCTTTGAAGGCGAGCTGGAATCTCTGCGTCGCTTTAAAGATGATGTCAGCGAAGTACGCGCCGGTATGGAATGTGGTATTGGTGTGAAGAGTTACAATGACGTTAAGCCGGGTGACAAGATCGAAGTATTCGAGAAGGTTCAGGTCGCGCGTACTCTGTAATTCATAGTCGTATAGGCAACGGCAAGTGCAATTGATTGGGTATACTACTCAGTCAATTGAGCTTGCCGTTTGCTGCTTATATGGATGAGAATAAAAGCTGCTTTAATGCAGCACAAGGTGAATGTTATGGCTAAACAATACAGCCGCACCCAACGTATTGGTGATCAGATTCAGCGTGAACTCGCGACTCTGATCCCGCAAGAAGTGAGAGATCCACGTTTAGGTTTTATTACCATAACCGGTGTGGATGTCAGTCGTGATATCGGTCACGCCAAGGTTTTTATTACGGTGATGGGTGAGAACTCACCTGAAGTGATTAAAGAAAACCTGGATGTATTGAAAGATACCGCTGGTTATTTGCGCATGTTGCTCGGTAAAGCCATGAAGCTACGCAGCGTGCCATCATTACATTTTCACTATGATCAGAGTATTACTCGCGGTGCGATGTTGTCGGCATTGATTGAGCAAGCGGTGACTGAAGATCAGCGTAATGCAGAGACAGACGGAGAGTAAGGCGTGGTTCAGCAGGTTAAACGTAAGCGGCGCAGCGTCAGTGGCATTATTATTTTTGATAAGCCCTATGGTTTTAGCTCCAATGGTGCTTTGCAAAAAGTACGCTGGTTGCTCAATTCAGATAAAGGCGGGCATACCGGCAGTCTTGATCCTCTAGCTACAGGCGTATTGCCTTTGTGCTTTGGCGAGGCCACCAAGTTTTCCCGCTATTTGCTCGATGCTGACAAAGTCTATGAAGCCACCATGCAGTTGGGCGTGACCACCAATACTGCCGATGCTGAAGGCGAAGTGTTAGAAACACGCGATGTTAATGTGACAGCCGCTGATATTGAAGCGGTATTGCCGCAGTTTCGTGGCGTGATTGAGCAAATACCGCCGATGTATTCAGCGCTGAAGAAAGATGGTCAGCCGTTATACAAGTTGGCTCGTGCGGGTATCACTGTGGATCGCCCTGCACGTACTGTCACCATCAGCCAGCTTGAGCTGTTGTCCTGTGAAGGCACGCAAGCGCGCATTTTAGTGGCTTGCAGCAAGGGCACTTATATTCGCAGTTTAGTTGAAGATATTGGCGCCGTATTAGGCTGTGGTGCACACGTAGCACAGTTGCGCCGTATTGAAGCAGGCCCTTTTGATTTAACCCATGCCGTGACCCTTGAAGAATTAGAGCGCGCCCATGAAGAAGGCGGAGCCGAAGCCCTCGATGCTTATATGATTCCTGCAGACAGCGGCTTGCTGCATTGGCCATTAGTGCACTTAACTGAGCACAGCAGTTTCTTTTGGCTCAATGGTCAGCCCGTGCGTGCGCAAAAATCACCTCTAGAAGGTATGGTACGTGTGTACAACCACAATGATGAGTTTATCGGCGTGGGTGAAATAGATGATGATGGAATGGTTGCACCCAAGCGCCTAATTCGGTCACAATGAGTGTGTTTTGTGCAGCGTACTGTTTAAGTCGCTGAGCAATATTAAGGTAGGCTGTTGGCAGGCACGGTCATACCTCTTTTTTAGCACGGGATTATCCCGGCCTGTTCACTTGAGGAGCCCAACATGGCACTTAGCAACGACGACAAAATCCAGATTATCAATGACTACAAGCAAGCTGAAGGTGATACAGGTTCTCCAGAAGTGCAGGTTGCACTTTTGACCTTTAACATCAACAAGCTGCAGGGTCACTTCAAAGAAAACAAAAAAGATCACCACTCACGTCGCGGTTTAATCCGTATGGTTAACCAGCGTCGTAAGTTGCTTGATTACCTCAAAGGTAAAGATCTTGGCCGTTACGCGACCTTGATTGCGCGTCTGGGTCTACGTCGTTAAGACGTAAGCTGTAACGTGAAGCTGGGAGCCTGAGGTGCTAAGTGTAAAGAAATTTACACCGGTGCTTTGGCCTTCCAGCTTTTCGCTTTTCAGGAGTTGATTGGGACGATACCCAAGCTCTTGCAAGTTTCCCCAAGGTCACATTAGAGAAGGAAGATACCGTGAATCCGGTTATTAAAACGTTTCAATTTGGTGAATCCACCATTACTTTAGAAACAGGCCGCGTTGCGCGCCAAGCCTGTGGTGCTGTATTAGTTAGCGTAAACAATGACGTTACTGTTTTATGTACCGTCGTCGGCGCAAAAAAAGCTGATCCAAGCAAAGACTTTTTCCCATTATCTGTGCATTACCAAGAAAAAACTTATGCTGCAGGTAAAATCCCAGGTGGTTTCTTCAAGCGTGAAGCGCGTCCATCTGAGAAAGAAACCCTCACTTCACGTCTGATCGACCGTCCGATCCGTCCGTTATTCCCTGCAGGCTTTAGCAACGAAGTACAAGTTATTTGTACCGTTGTTTCCACCAGCAAGAAAACTGACCCCGATATGGCAGCCATGATTGGTACCTCGGCGGCATTAGCCATCTCAGGTATTCCATTCAACGGCCCAATCGGTTGTGCACGTGTGGGTTACCACCCAGAAACAGGCTATTTGATTAACCCAACCTATGAGCAGCAAGAAGCTTCGTGCTTAGACATGGTTGTAGC
>CANRHT010000100.1 GCA_947630465.1 uncultured Pseudomonadaceae bacterium | reverse complement strand
CAGGCTAAAATATATTGCATAAGGCAGTCCTTAATGATCACTCGTAAGTTGTGTCGCGGCTTGGCCGTCTTGGTGCGTGCCAAACTTATCGATAACGGTTTTACTGGCTTGGTTCATGCCAATCAAACTGACCTGTGCGCCAAGGCGTTGGTACTTAATCACAATTTGATCCAGCGCAGCGACCGCAGTGATATCCCAAAAATGCGCGCGAGTTAAGTCAATGCTGACTTTTTCTGCGGCAATAGAGAAATCAAATGAGGCAAACAGCTTCTCCGCTGAGGCAAAAAAGACTTGGCCAATCACTTGATAACCTAATTCGCTGGCGCTTGAGTCTTGCTGAACAACCATTAAACGGCTGATTTTATTCACAAAGAACAAGGCCGATAAGAGGACGCCAGCCAGCACGCCTAAAGCTAAATTGTGCGTGGACAGCACCACGGCCACCGTTGTCAGCATGACGACATTGGACGAGAGCGGAGTCTTTTTAAAGTCTTTCACCGATGACCACGAAAAAGAACCAATTGAGACCATGATCATTACGGCTACCAGTGCCGCCATTGGGATTTGCTTAATCCAGTCGCTTAAAAAAACCACCATGATCAGCAAGAAGAACCCAGCACAAAAAGTGGATAAGCGCCCGCGACCGCCGGATTTAATATTAATCACTGATTGACCAATCATCGCGCAACCGGCCATCCCACCGAGTAAACCTGCACCAATATTAGCAATGCCTTGGCCTTTGCACTCTTGATCGCGATTGCTTTTGGTGTCGGTCAACTCATCAAGGATATTGGCGGTCATCAGTGATTCGAGCAAACCAACAATGGCCAATGCGAGCGAGTAGGGCAGGATAATCATCAAGGTGTCGAGATTGAGTGGAACCTCTGGCCATAAGAAAATAGGCAAGGTGTCCGGCAGTTGTCCCATATCACCGACGGTACGCACATCTAAACCTAAATACACGGCAATCGCCGTTAAAGTCACAATGCAAATCAGTGTAGAAGGCACACTTTTACCGACCTTAGGTATCAATGGAAATAAATAGATAATGCCCAGTCCTGCTGCGGTGACGGCGTACACATGCCAAGTGACATCGGTGAGTTGCGGCAGTTGTGCGATAAAAATCAAAATAGCTAAGGCATTCACAAAGCCCGTCACCACAGATTTAGAAACAAAACGCATCAGGTTACCGAGTTTTAAATAACCAATAACAATTTGCAGGACACCGGTTAATAGCGTGGCAGCCAATAAGTATTCCAAGCCGTGTTGCTTAACGAGCGTGACCATTAACAGCGCCATAGCACCGGTGGCCGCGGAAATCATCCCCGGTCGACCGCCGACAAAAGCAATAATCACCGCGATACAAAAAGAGGCGTACAGACCCACTTTAGGGTCCACGCCGGCAATAATTGAGAAGGCAATGGCTTCGGGAATCAAGGCGAGCGCCACGACTAAACCCGATAGCAGGTCACCACGGATATTAAAAAACCATTCATGTCGCATTGTTTTCAGCATAAAGTATCCATAATGCTGACAGCGTTAATAGAGTCAGCCATAGTTGTTACCTAGAAGAGTATGGTGCGCAGCGCTAGAGTCAGGCCTTGCCACTATGAGTCAAGGCTCTTCAGTCGGAGCAAAACGTATTGAGTGCAGCCGTAGCGAGGAGTATCAACGCAAAGGTTGGTGCGAATTTAAACAGGCGCCAGTCTAGCAGCTCAGCAACTGTGTTTAAACGCTGGCGCTCAGTGACAACCCGGCCAGCTCATGGATCAATCAGCGATTGAGGGTGTCCAAAGACTTAAGATTTAAAGTCACGAGCCGATACATAAACAACAAGTGACTTAATACGCATTGTTCGTTTTGACGGTGCAGTTCACATCAGGAGTTTGATCATGACTATATCTGTCAATCCCTATCAGTCCGGTGCAGTGAGTTCTGCAGTTAAGCCCGCCGCTCAAGAAACGCAGCAAACAGCGGTACTTGATGAGGCGCGCAAAGCTGCAGCCGCAACGCCTGAAGGACAGCGCGCTCAGCTGGGTGCGCAAATTTTACAGGCCTCGTTTGAGGTGTCGATCAGTGCCGGTGATAACTCGATGGCGCTGCTGTATCGCACTGCGATTGATAATATTAACGAGCAGCTCGCACCTGAGTTTGGCCCGAACGCCTTGCAAGGCGCGATGCAACAAGACAACAGCGCCGAAGCGACAGCTGACCGTATTTTGTCGCAATCTACGGCGTTTTTTGATGCCTATGCACGCCAAAATCCCAATAAAGATCCAGAAACTATGCTCAATGATTTTGTCGGCATTGTGCGTGGTGGCTTTGAGAAGGGCTACGCTGAAGCCGCGAAGATTTTGGATGGTCTAGGTGTTATGGGTAAAGACAGCCCCGTTGCTGCTGATATCAACAAAACCTATGAGTTGGTGCAAAAAGGCTACGATGACTTCCTGCAAACACGCCTGCAAGCGTTACAAGAAGCTAAGCCCGATGCTGCGCCTGAGTCAGCGGGTAAGCTCGACGTTGAGTAAAACTGTTGTGCGTGTGTGAGCTGAAGAGCACACGCTTTTTTCTGGACCCTAAAGCTGAAAGCCAGTATTTATAAATGCTTGCTGTTCACAACAAACATAACCTATTACTATCGAATCAGGTTTGACTTTAGGGGTGCGTGATGAAAGAAGCGAAAATACTATTCGATAAGTTTTCTTGTGCGCGCTGTGCCGCAGATACTGAGCTCGACTTCGATTTTACTATGGCTTTCCAGCCCATTGTTGATTGTAAGAAAAACACAGTATTTGGTTATGAGGCGCTGGTGCGCGGTACCAATAATGAGTCGGCGTACTCGATTATATCCAGGGTCAATGACGATAATCGCTACTTGTTTGATCAGATGTGTCGCGTGAAAGCCATTGCGCTGGCTGCCCAACTTAAGCTCGATAGCATGTTGAGCATTAATTTTTTACCCAATGCGGTCTATAAGCCCGAGCGTTGCATTCGCACCACGTTAGAGGCCGCTGCCTTTTATGGTTTCTCGACAGAGCAGATCATGTTCGAGTTTACTGAAGTTGAGCGAATTGAAGACAGCGCTTTAGTAAAGGATATTGTTGAGTACTACAACAAATCAGGTTTTAAAACCGCTATTGATGATTTTGGCTCAGGTTATTCAGGCCTAGGTTTATTGGCTGATTTCCAGACCGATATTATTAAACTGGATATGGAGCTGATTCGTAATGTGGATAAAGACACAACACGCCAGCACATTGTTAGAAACTGCATCAACTTGTTTAATGACCTCAAGATAACCACCCTAGCAGAAGGCATTGAAACGCAAGAAGAAATGCAGTGGCTGCGTGATGCCGGTATTGACCTGATGCAGGGCTACTACTTTGCTAAGCCCGGTTTTGAGTGTTTACCGCCGGTGGATTTAGCCTTGTTGCAGGCTTGAACGTATTCGTATCATTGCTGTGTGTGAATACGTTCAGGTTGTATTAACAGTTAAGCAGCCTGCACCCATATCATGCTGATCAAGATGAGCTTGATTCGCTGTCATCTTTTATCGATTTGCGAAAGCCTTTGATGCTATCACCTAGGTCACCACCCAGATTACGTAAACGTTTTGTACCAAAGAGCATCAATATAATGGCTGCTACAATGACCAGTTGCCATGTACTTATACCTGCAAATCCCATAGCTATTCTCACTCTGTTGCTGCGCATATATACACGCGAGTAGGTGTGTTGACTCAGAACTATTTGTATATACAGCATTTAATTGAAAGTATAAGGACGCCGTACAAAGACTATGCCTATGCCTTATACGTGTGTGCTACTCAATAATCTCATAGGGCAAGCCAACATAATTTTCAGCAATAGTCTGACGCCCGGCCTCTGAGCTGACAAAATACTCCAGCTCTGTTTGCTGAATACGCTTAGTAAAAGCATCATCTTCTGGGAAATCATGCATCATTGTGGTCATCCACCAAGAGAAACGCTCGGCTTTCCAAATACGGCGTAAGCAAATCTCAGAGTACTTTTCTAACAAATCAGTGCGACCTTCTTGATACACTTTGCACATGATTCTAAACATTGTATTCACGTCGCTTGCGGCTAGATTTAAGCCTTTAGCACCTGTCGGCGGAACAATGTGTGCAGCGTCACCCAGTAAAAATAGATTACCGTACTGCATTGGCTCAACTACAAAACTGCGTAACGGGGCAATACTTTTTTCAATGGACGGCCCTGTCACAAGCTTTTGTGCTTGTTCGGCTGGAATGCGTTGACGCAATTCATCCCAGAAGCGCTCATCAGACCAGTCTTCCACTTTCTCTGTTAACGGCACCTGTACATAATAGCGGGTGCGAGTGGCGGAGCGCATACTGCAGAGGGCAAAGCCACGTTCATGTTGCGCATAAATAAGCTCGTCATGCACGGGCGGTGTATCGGCTAAAATACCCAACCAGCCAAAAGTGTAGTGGCATAGTGAGTTTGGTTTGTACAACTGGCGTGGGGGCGGTGGCTCCATGTGGTTTGCTCCGGTAAGTCAAGCCAAGGGCAATGAGTGCGAGAAGCAAACCAGTTTAGCCAAGAAAATTCTCAACAAACATGGTTTAGATTATGTCGGTGAGTTTATTGTTGGTTGGCGCGACATGCACCACGTGATTGATGTGCTCTATGATCGCAGCAATCCAGATGAAGCCAAACGTGCCGATGCCTGCTTTAACGAGCTGCTGGATGAGTTTGAGAAAAATGGTTATGCGGTATACCGCGTCAGCACCCGCTATATGGATCGTGTAGCCGACAGTTATGGTCCAGTTAAACGTCGCCTGGAGCACACACTCAAGCGCGCGTTAGACCCGAACAACATTTTGGCACCAGGTAAGTCAGGTATCGACTTAGATACCTTTAAAGGCTAACTAAGCACTGATGATTCAATCATCCGTGATCTGAACAACAGAGGGTTGGGCGCAAGCTCAGCCCTCTGTCTTTTCTAACAGCTGCGCCGTGTTGCGCACACAGTTCATAAACATCTGCATTGTCGGTGTTGGGATCGTATCTGCACGCGTAGTCAGCCCGACAGGACCTAAAGTTTCCTTGGTATCAATCGGCAGTTCTTGTAGTTCTCCCTCATTAATTTCGCGCTCCACAACCCCGCGCGAAATCACCCAGATGGCATCCGACTGACGAATGTATTCTTTGCCGAAAGAGACAGAAATAGTTTCGATACGGTCCGGGAGCATGCCAACGCCTTGCGAAATTAAAAAGCGTTCAGCGGAGATGGCAATGATTGAATCTTTAGTTGGGAAAATAACGTTGTAGTTGCGGATATCTTGAATGTTAAATGTGCTTTGTTGAAGCAGGGGATGTCCGGGGCGCACGACAAAAGTTACGATTTCTGAATATAGATGTTGAAATGATAACCCTGTCATTAGTTTAGGCTCGGCTAAGCGACCCACAACCAGATCAAGCTCACCCACACGCAACTGACCTAATAACAGGCTGTTGGGGCCGGAAATTAAATTTAAAGTAACGTCCATGCCTGATGTGCGAAATTTGAGCACTGCTTGCGGCATGATGCTGGCAGCCACAGTAGGTAACACACCAACACTGATATGCATGCTGCCTTTCATTTGTGCTTGGATAATACTGTCAGTCCCTTCGCGCAAAGCTGACAGGCTGGCACCGGCGTATTTCAAAAATACTTCACCATAAGGTGTGAGCTCAACGCCTTTTTTACTGCGCTCCATTAACTTAACTTCGAGCATGTCTTCGAGCTCTTTGAGCTTCTTAGATACAGCAGGTTGAGTTAAGGCCAGTACATCGGCAGCACGGGTGACGCTGTTTTGTCGAGCTACTTCAATGAAGCACTGCAAATGGCGGTATTTAATTCGATTTTCTATCATTATTATTGTTCTCAAAACTCAGTAGGTGGTGTTTTCCTAATGGTGATGATTTAGGAGGTTGGTTGTATCAGCTCCTTATTGTAGGCATAAAAAAGCCCCTAAGTCCGAAAACTTAAGGGCTAAAGAAATGAGCATTAACATTCATTTGCGCAGACAAGATAGCGCTATGCGATTTCTATGCGATTACGCATACAGCATCGCATAGACTCTCACTTCAACGCCAAGTAGCACTCATCAGCATCATGCAAGCGTCGAAGATACAGAAACAGCTCAATAGCACTTATTATTGCTAAAGCACAAATGAGAACCGACGCGTACAAAATGCAGAGGCCTTGATCATATTGCGGTCAAGCTTATGCAGAAAATCGCATCTTGGGAATGTATGCAGCGGGTAGTAAAAAGCAAGTTTCACAAAAAGCATCCTTAAAAGTTTTTTTAAAAGCACTTTTAAAGATGCTTTTGATGGTGTAGTATCTTGGTGAGATTACTCAATATTTATAAGCTGAGGTAAATAAAAATGCCACAATTAACGCCGCTCCTAGCCGATATGTCTGCATCGGTTACTGAGCTTAAAAAAGACCCTATGGGCATTATTCGTAACGGTTTAGGTGAAACTGTGGTTATCCTTAACCGTAACGAGCCCGCCTTTTATGCTGTGCCACCCGCACAATATGAACTGATGATGCAGTTAATTGATGATATGCACCTAGTAGACCTAGTTAAGCAGCGCGAGAATGAACCCGTCACTATGGTAGATATTGATGAGCTTATCGAACAAACCCGCTGAGGCAACTCAATACAGGCTTGGCTTTAAGCAGTCAGCACAAAAAGAGCTCAGCAAGCTGGCTAAGCCCATTCAGCAGCAGTTTTATTTGAAGCTAAAAGAGCGGCTTGCTAACCCTCATGTGCCTAAAGATGCGCTAGCGGGTATGCCCAACTGCTACAAGATTAAACTGAGAAGTATTGGTTTTCGGTTGGTCTATCAGGTTATCGATCAAGAGTTGATCGTAACGGTAGTAGCGGTTGGGAAGCGAGAGCGTAACGAGGTTTACCGCAAAGCACGGGAACGCTTATAGCTTGAAAATATCAAACACTGCAAAGAGTCGATTAGGCTGTAAGCCGCATAAACCCTTGCTGATAGACATAAAAA
>CANRHT010000099.1 GCA_947630465.1 uncultured Pseudomonadaceae bacterium | reverse complement strand
GCACCCTCGCCGATGGCGTGCTCAACGGCAATCTCTACCTTAAAGGTGGCGGTGACCCTAAGCTGAATATGGAACGTCTCTGGTTGTTGCTGCGTGATTTACGCGCCAACGGTGTGCACCATATTTCTGGTGATTTGATTTTAGACCGCAGCCACTTTGCGCCACCACCGGTGAGCGTGTTTGATGACGATAATAATGACCGCAGCAAACCCTTTTTGGTTGAGCCTGACTCTCTACTGATTAACTTCAAATCACAGCGCTTTGTAGTGCGCGGTGAAAAAAGCGGTACTACCGTGGTGATGGAGCCGCCCATCGGTAGCATTGAAATCATTAACAAGGTCGAACTCAAACCGGCGAAAAACTGCAACAATCCAACCGTGCACTATTCACCCAAAGATGATGGCCACACCTTAACCCTGACTGTCAGCGGTAATATTGCTGCGGGTTGCAGCACGCAAAACTACTTAGCGCTGCTGGATCACTCACGTTACGCCGCGGGTGTAGTGCGCAGTATATGGCAAGAAATGGGCGGCACTATTTTAGGCAATGACATGCTTGGGGCAACACCGCGCGATGCTCGCTTGCTGGTACGCGCTTTTTCACCTGACCTCGTTGAGGTCATTCGCGACATCAACAAATACAGCAACAACACCATGGCCAAGCAGTTATTTTTAACCATTGGCGCACGTTTCCGCACCGATAAAGATACAGATGATGCCGCTGCTGCACGCCGCGTGATTAATGCGTTCTTTATTAAAAAGAATATCTTCACCAATGGTTTGGTCGTAGAAAACGGCTCTGGCTTGTCGCGTAAAGAGCGCATCACCGCGCGTCAGCTCGGACAAATGCTCGAAGCCGCATGGAAAAGCCCGTATGCCGCCGAGTTTATTTCCTCACTGCCAATCGTCGCGATGGATGGCACCATGCGCCGCCGCCTGCGTAACAGCCAACTGGTCGGCCAAGCCCATATCAAAACTGGCACCTTAAAAAATGTACGCGCGATTGCCGGCTTTAGTCGCGATACCAATGGCGACGCTTGGGCCGTGGTGGCTATTGTCAATCACCCACAACCTTGGGGTGGCTCGGCGGTACTCGATCAAGTGTTGCTGGATGTGTTTAAACAGCCGCGCCGATCAAACTGAACCGTCTACCCACCAGACCTATAACACCCTCAACAACAGCGCCGCTTGCATGTATTTAAGCGGCGCTGTTGTGTTTTAAGCGCGTAATTTCTATTGCACCTAGACCAAGGTGCAGCCGTCCTTTTGTACATTGCGCATCGCATAGGTCTATGCTGTAGGCCTGTATGCCGCTAACAACAAGAGGATAACGCTATGCAAACGCCTATGTTTGAACCGCAGCAACTGCACCACGCCTTTACCTTAAGCACCGGTAAAACGCTGAAATACAGCTCCTTACCCGCGCTTAAACATCTAGGTTTCAACAACATTGATCGCTTACCGATCTCCATTCGCATTATTTTAGAATCGCTGATACGCAACGCCGACAACCAGCGCATCACCTTTGCACACATTCAACAACTGGCCAACTGGCAGCCCAATGCGCCGCGCAACGAAGAAATCCCTTTCACCGTAGCCCGTGTGGTGTTGCAAGACTTCACCGGTGTACCGCTGCTGTGTGATCTAGCCGCCATGCGTAATATCGCGCAAGACATGGGCAAGCCCGCCAGCGCCATTGAGCCGCTGGTGCCCGTCGATTTAGTGGTCGACCACTCTGTGATGGTGGACTTTTATAACAGCCCCGACGCCGTTGAAAAAAATATGGCGATGGAGTTTAAGCGCAATGGCGAACGCTATAAGTTCTTAAAATGGGGCATGCAAGCCTTTAATACCTTTAAAGTGGTCCCGCCCGGTTTTGGGATTGTGCACCAGGTCAACTTGGAATATTTGTTCCCCGGTATTCAAGAAAAAGATGGCATGGCCTACCCCGACACCTTAGTCGGCACCGACTCACACACCACCATGATTAACGCCCTCGGCGTAGTCGGCTGGGGCGTGGGCGGTATTGAAGCTGAAGCGGCGATGCTCGGCCAACCTCTGTATATCCTCACCCCTGATGTGGTGGGCGTACACCTAAGCGGCAAACTGCGCGAAGGCATGACCGCCACTGACCTCGTGCTGACCGTTACGCAAATCTTGCGCGACGCCAAGGTGGTGGGTAAGTTTGTCGAGTTCTTTGGTGAAGGTGCCAAACACTTAAGCCTGCCCGACCGCGCCACCCTCTCCAATATGGCCCCTGAATACGGCGCTACGATGGGCTTTTTTCCCGTTGATGACACCACCTTGGAGTACATGCGCGGCACCGGCCGTGAAGACAGCGCCATCGAAGCGTGCGAGGCCTACTTCCGCGCGCAAGACATGTTTGGCATTCCCAGTGCTGGCGAAATTGATTACAGCCAAGTCATCGACATTGATCTGGACAGCGTGCGTCCATCCTTAGCCGGTCCAAAACGCCCGCAAGACCGCATTGCCCTGCCTGATATGCACGACAGCTTCACCTCGTTGTTCAGCGAAAGCATTGCCAAAGGTGGCTTTAACAAAGACGCCTCTGAACTGGATAAGCGCTACGGCACCAGTTGCCCACTGATCCCGGTGGTCAACCAAGAGTCACCCAAGCCCAAACGCGCCTTAGCCATGAATGAAATGGAGATGATCGACAATCGCCTGACAACGCCAACCGACACCTGCCAAAGCGCAGACACAGTGGACTTAGGCCACGGTGATATCGTGATTGCCGCCATCACCTCTTGCACCAACACCTCCAACCCCAGCGTGTTATTAGCGGCGGGCTTGTTGGCGAAAAAAGCGGTTGCCTTAGGTTTGAGCGTGCATCCACGGGTAAAAACCTCTCTGGCACCGGGCTCACGCGTAGTACCTGAATACCTTGAAGCTGCAGGCTTAATGAGCAGTTTAGAAACGCTCGGCTTTGGCGTAACTGCCTTTGGTTGCACCACCTGTATCGGTAATGCCGGTGATCTGCTGCCGGAGTACAACCAGGCTATTATCGAAAATGACATTATTGCCGCTGCAGTCCTCTCGGGTAACCGCAACTTCGAGGCGCGTATTCACCCCAACATCCGCGCCAACTTCTTAGCCTCACCCCCTTTGGTGGTGGCCTTTGCTTTGGCAGGCACGGTCAATATCAATCTCGATCAAGACCCTTTAGGCACCGGCGCAGACGGCAAGCCGGTCTACCTAAAAGATATTTGGCCGAGCAACAGCGAGATTCAAGCCTTACTCAGCACCGCCATGAACCCTGCTGTGTTTCGTGAAAAATACAGCGACTTTAGCAAAGACAACGCGCTGTGGACGGACATTGAAAGCGCCAAAGGTTTGGTCTACGACTGGCCACAATCCACCTACATTGCAAAACCGCCGTTCTTCAGCGACTTCACGATGCAACCTAAAGCGGTCGCGCCAATCAGCGATGCGCGGGCGCTGTTGCTACTGGGCGATTCGGTCACCACTGACCATATTTCACCTGCGGGATCCTTCCGCAGCGATACGCCTGCGGGGCAATACTTGCTCAGCCATGATGTACAGCAAACGGATTTCAACACCTACGGTTCAAGACGCGGGAATCACGACGTAATGATTCGCGGCACCTTCGCCAACGTGCGGGTGAAAAACCTGATGTTGCCTGCAACTGAAGACGGCTCACGCATTGAAGGCGGCTTTACTTTGCTCGATGGCAAGCAAGTGCCGGTCTACGACGCAGCTATGACCTATATGCAGCGCGGCACACCGACCATTATCTTTGCGGGTGAAGAATACGGTACAGGCTCAAGTCGCGACTGGGCGGCCAAAGGTACCTTATTGCTGGGTGTGGGCGCAGTGATTGCGCAATCTTACGAACGCATTCACCGCTCGAACTTGGTGGGTATGGGCGTCTTACCGCTGCAGTTTGTTGACGGTGCGTCTTACAGTTCGCTGAATATTACTGGGGAAGAAACCTTTAGTATTCTCGGCGTCGACAGCGATATGCAGCCGCGCCAGCAACTGACCTTAGTGATTACCCGTCAAGATGGCAGCGTGGAAAAAGTGCCGGTTTTATCACGTATCGACACGCCGGTAGAAGTGGACTACTACCGTCACGGCGGTATTTTGCCCTATGTACTGCGCGATATTTTAGCTAAAGCTTAAAATCTCACGCACTTAAAAAAACGGCCAGCACTCTATGTCCAGCAATGGATCTATAGAGGCTGGCCGTTTTCTATGGAGCGCTATCTTTTACGCCATCCAGCATGCACTCTGCTGCTGGATGGGTTGAGCAACTCACTTATCGTGCAAGCTGCCACCACGGCAATGCGGCGAATCAGGAATGGCTTGCTCCGTCTGCCACTCATCTGGGCTGAAGGTGTGTAACGCTAAACCGTGAAACTGCTGCATTAAATCACCCAGCGCAGCGTAGACTTTTTGGTGACGCTGTACTTTGCGCACATCCTTAAAAGCGTCGCTGACCAGCACCACCTTAAAATGGCTTTGTGCGCCACGGCTGTGCATATGGCTTTCATCTTCAATCTCAAACACACTCGGCTCTAATGCCGCTAGAGCGCTTTCAATTTTCTGTAACATCATGCTGGTTTTCCTCACTGTTGCGCTGACTGCGCCATCTTGCGTACATCACCTTGAAAGGTGCGCATGGCAATCAGCAAAAATATACCGGTTAAGGCCATCGCCACCGGCACCAAGTACAAGGCGCTGTGCAAACCTATGGCGCGAAAAGCTTCACTGACTTCAGTGGCGCCCGCGGCAAACATGGCTTGCTGGGCAAAATAATCCGACAAACCACCCACCATCACCGGGCCTAAACCACCACCCAACAAATACAGCCCAGCAAAAAACAGCGCCATCGCAGTGGCTCGCAAGCGCGGCTCCACTACATCTTGCACGGCAGTATACACGCAGGTGTAAAAGTTATAGGCAAACACCCAGCCCACGGCAAACAGGCCAACAAAGAGCGCGACATCAATCTGACCCGCCATTAAAGCCACGCCGGTACACACACTGGTCAGCAATAAACTCACACCACCAAAGAGCAGCCGACCATTGGCCAGACGCACGTGCAAGCGATCAGCTATCCAACCGCCCAAAGGCAAAGCAAATAAGCCGGTCACGCCAACAATCACGCCCACCGACATCGCCGCTTGGCTGAGCTCCAAGCCAAAGTAGCGCTGCAGCATTGGCACCATAAAAGAGGTATTGGCATAGGTGGCAAAGTTGTAACACAAGCCCGCCAGCGTCAGCCACCACATGGTCGGTGTGGCTAAAATACGCCGAATGGGCTGGCGCACGGGCTCAGTATTCAGCGCAATCACTTCTGCCGCACCGCGCTGTGGCTCGCGGATCATCAAGACAAACAGCGCCAAAATAATGCCAGGCACTGCAGCAATAAAAAAAGGTGCGCGCCAGCTATCAAAGGCTTCAACAATGGCGCCGGTGGTGAAAAACGCTAAGAGCAATCCCACTGGCAAACCCAGCATAAAGATACCCATAGCGCGGGCACGGCGATCACTGGGAAATAGATCACCCAGCAAAGAGTTCGCTGCCGGCCCGTAACTGGCTTCACCAACCCCCACACCCATACGCGCCAGCAAAAAGCCCCAAAATCCCTGCACCAGACCATTGACGGCGGTTAAACCACTCCAAATCAACAAACCCCAGCCCATGATTTTCTTGCGCGAGCCGGTATCAGCCATGCGCCCTAAAGGAATCCCAGCCACGGCATACACTAAGGTAAAGGCCGTGCCCAAGATGCCAATTTGAAAATCACTTAAGCTCCACTCCAAGCGGATCGGCTCCATGACAATGCTGGGCACCACGCGGTCAAAATAGTTAAACACATTGGCTAAAAACAGTAACAACAACACGCGCCAAGCATTATCGGCCTGCTTGGATTGATGGGTTAACGCTGGCATAGGGGTTTAGTCTGCATGATTAAAGTTGATTAAAAGGTGGGGTTTGCAGCCAAGCTAAACTCTGCGCCGTCGCCACTGTAGGGCGGTATTCTGCAGCTAACGCTCCTTGATAACCGGCCTGCACCAGTGCTTGATACATGGCGACAAAATCCAGCTCACCGGTGCCCGGCTCACCACGCCCAGGGTTATCGGCAAACTGCACATGCGCGACGCTGTCACCCAGTACCGCCAATGCCTGCGCCGTGCTGATGCCTTGACGCGCCATGTGGTACACATCCAATTGCGCATAACAGTTGCTGTGTTTTACTTCTGTTAACAGGTTGCGCAAGTGCTCAGGGGTGTTGATTAAAAAGCCCGGCATATCAATAGGATTAATGGCCTCACACAGCACTTTAATGCCCAAACGATCAAAGGCTTGCGCCGCCTCACGCAGATTCGCAGCCAAGGTTGCCAGTGCGCGCCCACGCGAGCCCCCAGCAGGCACACGCCCGGCTAAAACATTGACCATCTGCGGGCGCACCATCAGCGCGTAGCTGAGCGCTTCGTCTAACGCATTGGCAAATTTCGCCCGCGCTTGCGGATCGCAGGCCATACCGTTACCGCCTTGCATCAAGTCACCCGCGGGTAGATTGATCAGCACCAAGGTCAAACCACAGCGCTGCAGTTCTTCTTTTAACTGCACGGCGGGCACAGCGTAAGGAAACTGAATTTCTACCGCAGTAAAACCCGCCGCCGCTGCAGCCCGCAAACGCTGCAGCAAGGGCAGTTCAGTAAACAACATGGATAGGTTAGCGACCAACTGCATCAGTCTTCTCCGCGGTAGAGTTTAATTAAAGTGGCCGGATCCGCCGCCAAATGCCCTTGCGCGCCATGCGTGCGCATCAATTGCGCCGCCAAACCACTCATTGGTGTTGCGGACGTGTGCTGCTGCGAGAGTTTGACCGCCATATCCAAGTCTTTTAATAACGTACGCACATGCCATTTTACCGGCTCAAATTCACGCTGCGCCATTTGCGGTGCCAGAATCTGAAACGGTGTGCTGTCAGCAAAACCACCGGCCAAGGCTGGCGCTAATAATGCGGCATCCACGCCCGCTTGCTCCGCCAGCGCCACCACTTCAGCAATCACCATGGCATTACAGGCCACCAACATTTGATTGCA
>CANRHT010000098.1 GCA_947630465.1 uncultured Pseudomonadaceae bacterium | reverse complement strand
TCCAGTGCCGACTGGATGGAACGCAACTTAGATAAGCGCATTGAAACCTGCTTCCCTCTGGAAAGTAAAAAAATAGCGGCACGGGTTAAGAAGGAACTCGATGCCTATCTAAGCGATAACACCCATGCTTGGATCCTACACAGTGACGGCAGCTATCAGCAGCCGATATGCACAGATAGCGACACTGTATTCAATGTTCAAGACGTATTGCTCGACACCTTAAGCAGCCCTTTAATAGAAGTGCTTTAAAGCCAGCTCGAGCCTAAGGCCGGCGCAAAGGCTGAGCTTATGTGCAGGCAATAAAAAAGGCAGATGCTTAACACATCTGCCTTTTTTATTGTTTCGTTAAAACATTAGAGCGCCTGATAACAGCGCTCTAACTCACACCTCTTACTTGAGCAACATAGTTCCGTGCTCAGTAAAGTTAGCGTGCCATGAGAACGCTTTCTCTAAGTTGTGTGGTGTTTGACCGCCACGTGTTTTAGCTTCTGCTAAATAGTCACGTGCCTGCTGCTTATAGTCAGGGTGCATGCAGTTTTCGATGATACGCTCAGCCGCTTGTACTGGAGCTAAACCACGAATATCAGCATAACCTTGCTCAGTGATGATCACGTCAACGTCATGGTTGGTGTGGTCTACGTGCGTAACAAAAGGCACGATTGCAGAAATAGCACCACCTTTAGCGGTCGACTGCGTCACGAAAATAGTAATACGTGCGTTACGAGCAAAATCACCCGAACCACCGATACCGTTCATGATGTGCGTACCGCCAACGTGCGTTGAGTTCACGTTACCGTAAATATCTGCTTCTAACGCTGTGTTGAAAGAAATGATACCTAAACGGCGAATCACTTCAGGGTGGTTAGAGATTTCTTGTGAACGGAAAACGATTTTATCTTTGTACTTAGCGAGGTCTTTACCTAAGGTTTCAACACGCTTTTTCGACAAGGATAATGCCGTACCCGCAGCAAACTTCACCACGCCCGCATCAATCAGATCAAACACGCCATCTTGCAGTACTTCAGAGGCGACAACGATATCTTTAAAACCTGAAGTTTTCATACCGTTAAGTACAGCGTTAGCCACTGAACCTACACCCGACTGTAGCGGTGCTAGGCTTTCAGTTAAACGACCCAAACGCACTTCTTCACCGAGGAAGTCGAGTAAATTGTTTGCAATTTGCTGAGTTTCTTCGTTGGGCTCAAACAGCGGTGATGGCAGATCAGACTCGTTAGAAATAATGATGCCGCGAATTTTCGCAGGATCAACTTTCATACCAAAAGTACCAATACGCTTGCTAACTTCAAATACTGGAATCGCTTCACGGGTATTTTCGCCAGCGGGTTCTGGCATGTAAATATCGTGCATGCCTTCGTACTCAGGTGGAGCACTGGTGTTGAGTTCAATAATCACGTTCTTAGCAGTTTGCAAGAATACTGGTGAGTTACCCACAGAACCTGTTGGGATAATATCGCCATCTTCAGTGATCGCTGCAGCTTCAATAATTGCGTAGTCAATCGTTGGGTAGATACCCTGACGAATAAACTCTGGCATATGTGATAAATGCTGATCGATGTAGAAAATCTCACCGGCGTTAATCTTTTTACGCTGTACAGCGTTACCTTGGTAAGGCGCACGTAAGTTAATGATGCCAGCTTCTGCCATGGACTGGTCAGCGGCTGGGCCCATAGACGCACCTGTGAACAGGTTAACTTTGAATTTTTCGTTTTTACCGCGCTCAGATAGCGCTTTAGGGAAAAGTTTTGGCTCACCAAACAAGGTGAAACCACTCATACCTAAAGTCATGCCATCTTCAATCCATGTGGCTGCTTCTTCTGCGGTTACCACTTTGTCTAAAAGTGCTTTATTACGAATAAATTTACTTAAATCAGTGCTCATGCAACCACCTTTAAAGAGTTTTTGTTTTGAATAACATGTCTGCTAAAGACTAGATTATATAGGTATTTGTGCGCATACACTAAGGTAATTACTGCACTTCACCGCACAGCAGACGCGTCAACTACTTAATTGGCATTCTATGCCTATAAGATTTTTTAGCAGCTATACTAAGGTCGATTCGTCAAGACGAATTAAAGCACGCCTCAACTGCTGAATATGTGTACAACATCCTAAACAGCATACTCAACTCAACCAGTCAGCACCTGAGCGCTAACGGGTTGATTCAAACAATGCACAGATATAATGCATCACAGACAGCTTTAAGTTTTAACCAGGGTGCCCATCGACACGCGCTTGCCACAGCATCGGAGCATAGCTCCAGAGATACAAAGCAAAGCTCAAGCCCCAGCAGACCGCTGCAACCCAAAGCCCTGGTTTATAAGCCCAGTCAACTAAGATCACTCGCGCTAAAGCCCCCAAGTTAAACAGGATAAATGCCAACGTCATTGACTTAGGCGGCAACAGTTGCCGGCCGGTGTGCCCCAGAGTCACTCGAGCAATCATACTCAAAATCAAGCCGCCCATCGCACCGACAGTCAGCGCATGCACGGCTAGACTCATATTGGTAAACACAGAGAAGTTCCACAGTGCCATCGCCGCACAAGCCACACCTATCCAAGCGTAAGCGATATGCAGTGACCAAAGTAAAGGCACGCCCCAGATACCGGAATCATACCAGCGTAACGTCCGTATCAACTGCCCCACAGCCAAGCCTGCAAAAACCAATCCCACCCAGACAGAAGGCTTGAGCCCCCAGCCCAGCATCAACACAATAGCCACCAGCGCCGTACCCAGCAGCAAGAACCAATCAAGCTTAGGCCATGCTGTTACGCCCTCTTTACGCAGCAAGCCGCGTTGGGTAAAAAATGGAATAACACGCCCACCAATCATGGTCATAATGGCCGCAACAAACCACACTCCACCCACAGTAGCTTGGCGTTGCAACATATCATTAGCGCTAGCAATGCCATATAAAGTCACACCATTGGCAATCGCCATCAACGTCAGCATCACCACCAACGGATAGTTACGCACTTGGCGTACCGGCCACACGCTGCGCGCCATCTGCGCGGCAACTAAAGGCAGGAACAGCCCGTCTAATACAACGATGAATTCAATTGGCAACGGCAGCAACCAAGCTATTCGAGCCGCCACCCACAGCAATGTCAGCGCCATTAACGCGCGACCCGACAGCCCAGGTACGCCTGTCCAAGTCTGCACCGCCGTCAGCAAAAAGCCGGCAATAATGGCCGCGGCAAACGCAAATATCAGCTCGTGGCGATGCCAAGCCAGCCAGCCACCCGTGGGTTGCCAACCTACAAACCAGCCATCAAGCGCCATAATCCATAATGGAATGGCAATCATCGCTAACAGGCTGCCCAGCAAGAAAAAAGGCCGAAAGCCTAAACGAAATAGCGGCATAATCGTCAATGCCTGACGCCGATCGATCACATTCACAGTCATCACCTCAAATTATTGAGCAGACCTGATGCATAATTGCACTGTACTGCCTGATGAGCACAGCATAGACCGGTTAATAAGAATTATTACTAGATAACAATCAAGAAGCATAAAAATGCTGATGCTAAGAATCGAAGGGCGGACACATGTCAGACATAAAAAAACCGCCGTACAATCAATGCAGGGCGGTTTTTTGATCAGCTCAACTGATTAATTCAAGCCTTGAATATAGCTTGATAATGCTTTGATGTCTTTGTTGCTTAATTTCGCAGCGATGCTGCGCATGATCATCGCGTCACCATCGTTATTACGAATGCCTTCACGGAACTCAGTCAACTGCTTCGCAGTGTAATCAGCATGCTGACCGCTGAGCTTTGGATAAATAGCTAAATCTAAACCTGCACCGTTGGGTGAGTGGCAACCGGTACAAGCTGGCATACCTTCATCAATTTTACCGCCTTGGAATAAGGCCTCGCCACGCGCGACCAATTCAGGATCAGCTGCACCTGTAGTCGATTTTTGGCTTGAGTACCATGCAGCGATATCTTCTAAATCCTGCTCAGTCATTGCATCGAGCATGCCAGTCATTTCAACCACTGGGCGCTCATTGGATTTAATATCATGCATTTGCTTGAGCAAATAACGCTGACCTTGGCCGGCCAGCTTAGGGAAGCCAGGCACCATACTGTTACCATCAGCATTGTGACATGCAGAACACATGGCAATTTTACCTTGACCTGCAGCAGCATCTCCCGCGGCATGGGCTAAACCACTGATGCCCAAGGTCAACAACAGACTTACAATTAGTTTGTTCATCAGCTCTTCCAACTACGGCTAAAATGTATTTTTTACCGGATCAGTCGAGTCACAAAAGTGATCTGCCCGACCTCGGCGCTTATAAATTATGCAAACATTACCATAATCTGCCACGCAGACAACCTTTTGCAGATAGATCTACAGCAATGCGTACATATAATCTGAAGCATTATATACTGCTCAGACCAAAACGGAAACGAACCTCTTGCAGCACTTTTGACTTGGATAACCTATGCAGCCTAAAAACCCCATTATTGGCCTGTGCCAACAAGCCAGCTTTCTTACCAGCGCGGCCCGTGTTGAGCAATGTCCTGTCGATGAAGGCTACGAAGTCGCCTTTGCTGGTCGCTCCAACGCAGGCAAGTCCAGCGCACTCAATACCCTGACGCGCGCCAGCTTAGCACGCACCTCAAAAACGCCAGGACGCACACAACTGCTCAACTTTTTCAGTTTGGATGAAGATCGCCGCTTAGTAGACTTACCCGGTTATGGTTACGCCAAAGTACCCATTCCATTAAAACTGCACTGGCAGCGCCACTTAGAAGCCTATTTAGGCAGCCGTAACAGCTTAATGGGCTTGGTACTGATGATGGATATCCGCCATCCATTAACTCCCTTTGACTGTTTAATGCTGGACTGGGCCGCCGCTAACCAAATGCCCATGCATATTTTGCTGACTAAAGCCGACAAACTGACCTTTGGCGCGGGTAAAGCAGCACTGTTAAAAACCCAAAAAGACATTCAACAAAAATGGGGTGACACCGCTACTATTCAGCTGTTTTCCTCAACCAAGCGTATCGGCATCACTGAGGCTCAAGAGGTACTCGCTACTTGGTTACAACTGTTAGAACCGGTTGATGCAGATGTAAGCGATGATTTTGATGGCGAGCCAGATGACAGTTTAGACGACTGATTCATCATACTGCGCCAGCCTATTTTAAGCTTTACAGCTATAGATAGCCTGGCGCTTGCTGCACTCGCATCACACTTAAAAGCTGCGTCCTAAATTCAAATACAAGGCGCTCTCAGAATCATCATTAAAGCCATAGCTGAAGTTGAGCGGCCCAATCGGCGTATCAACTGCAACAAAGACACTCATGGCATTGATATAACCACTGTCCAAATCATTGGATTGATTCCACACCCGTCCCCGCTCTAAAGACAGCCCAGCATACACCGGCATACCCAAAGAAAAACTACTCACGGGCGTTAACTGGCGGTAATAAATAAATCGTCCAATACTGACATTTTGTCCGGCTAAAGCATCTTCACGGTAGCCCGACAGCTTTTGCGCACCGCCAATTTGATAACTGGAGGTCACCACTTGCGTCGCATCTAAAGTACGCGCATAGCGCCCACCGACAATCACCGTATGAGCGCCACGATTAAAGGGTTTATTCAGCTCAATCAGCCACTGACGGTAGCGCTCGTCAGAGCCTAACTCAGTCGCATGCTGCAAAGCCGATACACGCAACTCATTACCACTGCGCGGGAAATTAACATTATCCAAACTATCAAACGCGTACTGCAGTTGGTAATAACCCTCTTTAAAGCTGAAGTCTGGTAAATCTCGATCGCCAATGCGCACATCGGCATTACCCCACCCCGAACCTAACCCAAAACGTATTTCCGCATTAGTAGAGATTTGTCGTCCCACATTAAAACCATAACGTACACGCTGCAAACGGTACTCAGCAATAGGGTCACTGTCCTCAGTAAACCTAATATTGCGCACCTGCCCATGCAGCCAAGGTGAAACAAAGTAGCGCGACCCCACATCTAGCGGCTGATAAAACTCGGTATACAACTCTTGGTTGTCGCCAAGCTGCACGCGGCTGAGCCATTCAGCACCCAAACGATTGATGCCATTCATACGAAAACTGGCACCAATATTAAAGGCATTATCGCCACGTAAATCATCCGACAAGTTCAAACCCAAGCGCAAATAGTCTGTCCCAGTGCGCTTATCAGTGGCGCTGATCACTAACGCATTGCCGCCCAACTCTGGCTGCAAGCGGTACTCAACCCGATCAAAATATTCCAAGCCATATAAGGTGCCCATATCTTTTTGCAGCTTATCAATATCCAGCGGTTCATTCAGTGGCTGGCGAA
Organism: uncultured Pseudomonadaceae bacterium; assembly: GCA_947630465.1. GTDB lineage: Bacteria > Pseudomonadota > Gammaproteobacteria > Pseudomonadales > Pseudomonadaceae > Denitrificimonas. The sequence continues at coordinate 860 of CANRHT010000098.1, read as the reverse complement.
TATAGTAACGAATCACCTCATCGCCAACTTGTGAGCTGTTATTGATACGCACCGAAGTAATCAGCGGTGTTTTTGTCTTTTTCTTCATATTGCTCGACAGCTTTTGCTCTGCCGGCAACGGCTGGGCAACCTCAGCCAAGCGCCACTGCAACGCATGTGTCGCCCGATAACCGGCATCCATCATGCCTTCGGCACGCGCAAAATCAGTGATACCAAAACCTGTTAACGGCGGTTGGATTAAAATATCGTGCGGCTGCAAGGTGGCCAGCTGCGCCTCTGAATTGCGCCGTGTCAGCAGCGCCACTGATTGATTTAAAATATTAAAGACGGTTTGCAGCGACTCAGTGGTCGCTAAAGGCGAGCCAATATCCACCACAATCACACGATCCACGCCCATTTCACGCGCGATATCTACCGGAATATTATTAGAAATACCGCCATCAACCAGTAATTGGCCATCCACTTCAACGGGAGTCAAGACCGCGGGAATCGACATACTGGCACGTATTGCTAAGGCCAAATGCCCATCGGCAAATACGACTGTTTCACCGGTGGCAATATCAGCTGCAACCGCACGAAACGGAATGGGCAACTGATCAAAATCCTCTACCGCACCGGCGCGGGCAAAGAGCTTTTCTAACAGCAGCGCGAGGTTCTGCCCTTGCAGCAACCCAAGCGGCAACCCTAAACTGCCATCATCACGGAAGCTGAGTTTTTGTTTAACGAGAAAATCACGATCATCTTGCTTGCGGCGAAATGGAATATCAGCTCGCGGCGGTGCATCGGATAGCGCTTGTTGCCAATCCAGCCCAGTCGCCAACTGCTCTAGCTCACTGACGCTGTAACCCGCCGCATACAGA
>CANRHT010000097.1 GCA_947630465.1 uncultured Pseudomonadaceae bacterium | reverse complement strand
GCGCCGTAACTATCCGATCGCTGCACATGTACGTTATATTTTTGAAGAATTTCGCCCCATGCTGCGCCAATACATCGTTGAAGCAGACGATGATGAAGTCCCTTTCTCCAATGACCAGCGCTCCTTAGTCTATCAGCGCGCTAAATCTGAACTAGAAACCCGCGCTTTTGGTACAGAGAAAAACGTCTACGGCACGCGCTACGAATGGATCAACCACTCCATCAGCCCCACCAAAATCACCGATGGCAATTTTCGTATCAATATTGGCGGCCCCGATTGCAAACAGCCCTACTCCGCTAGCATTTTTAATATCTCCGCAATGAGCTTTGGTTCGCTATCGCCCAATGCTATCCGCGCCCTTAACAAAGGTGCGCGACTGGGACAGTTTTACCACGACACCGGCGAAGGCTCGATTTCCAGTTACCACCGTGAGCAAGGCGGCGACATGGTGTGGGAGCTGGGTTCAGGCTATTTTGGTGCACGCAATGATGACGGCACTTTTAGCCCTGAACGCTTCGCCGAACGTGCCACCCTTGAGCAAGTCAAAATGATTGAACTCAAACTCTCACAAGGTGCTAAACCCGGGCATGGCGGTATGCTACCGGGTTCTAAGGTCAATGCAGAAATTGCCCGCACTCGCGGCGTACCTGAAGGCCAAGATTGTATTTCACCGGCTTCGCACTCAGCCTTTTCGACGCCAGAAGAGTTACTGCACTTTATCGCGCAATTACGCGACTTATCCGGTGGCAAGCCCACCGGTTTTAAATTGGCTATTGGTCATCCCTGGGAATGGTTTGCCATTGCCAAAGCGATGCTCAGTACCGGTATTACTCCTGACTTTATCGTTGTTGATGGTGCTGAAGGCGGCACCGGCGCGGCACCACTGGAGTTTGCTGACCACATAGGTACACCCATGCGTGAAGGCCTGATGCTGGTGCACAACACCCTCATCGGCATGAACATCCGCGATAAAGTGAAAATTGGTGCGGCGGGTAAAATCATTACTGCCTTTGATATTGCCCGCACTCTAGCGCTGGGGGCGGACTGGTGTAATTCTGCTCGTGGATTTATGTTTGCTTTGGGCTGCATTCAATCACAGGTGTGTCACACCGACCGCTGCCCAACAGGCATCGCTACGCAAGATTCAACACGCTGGCAAGGTTTGGATGTACCGGACAAAGCGATCCGGGTCCAACACTTCCATGCGCGCACGGTGGCGACTTTGCGAGAACTGATTGAAGCAGCAGGCCTACAACACCCCACGCAACTGGGCCCTGAGCATATTATTCGTCGCGTCTCGCCGACGCTCGTACGCTCACTGGCGACACTGCATCCCTACTTAGCACCCGGTGACTTACTCAACCCTGAGCAACTACCGGAACATATCGTTTTCCAGAAATTCTGGCCCGGTGCTCGCCCTGATAGTTTTGCTTTCTTTAAATGACACGGAAGATAACGAAATGACAAACACATCAAACCCTTCAACAGTTGAAAAAATAAAAGTTCTAAAAGACTTGAAAAGTATAAGATGGATGCTCTTCATCTAATGGCTACTTATGCTGTTTCGCTGGATAAGTTTAGCTTAAACCCTAATATTGAAGGGAGCTATCCCTTCTACTTCTCGCATGGAGCTCGGGAGAGCAGCCCAACCGAACTCCAGATTGATCAGCTTATTTTGAGTGCAGAAAAGGCTGGTCTTGAGCGTTTTTTCACCAAGCGCATTATGTTTGAACACCTTTTTTGCTTTTTCGCACATGCTGCAGAAGAGTTTGTGAAAAACTATATTAAGGAAAACCCTGAAAAACTAGACTACGAGAACGTTCGCACGAATGGCATTATTATCGATGGTGATGTCAGCATCATGGGAATCATGGGGGCGTCCGTTGAAACAGTCGAAGAGTTTTTAGAAAAATCAGAGAAGTTTATTGAAGAGTTCTCATAAGTGCATCTGGCGGCCCAAGGGTCGCCATTCTTAATCGAGTGAAATTAAGCACGCCTGAGGGACACGCCCATGCTCAAGGAAAAAATAGAAATCCTAAAGGAAGTCTCTAGGTTTGTTGATTACCTTATACGTTTTGGTGACGATACCCGTGTTGAAGTTCGTCGCACTATATCTTCATTTCAAATGAATCTTGCTGATTATAATTTAGACCCCCGCAATAAAGAAAGCAGGCCTTTCTTTTTAATTAACAAGGATTTAACCCGTAAGATTTCACCTCAGACAACCCTGAAGATTCTTGCAATGGCATCAGATATTGATCTGCATAAGAATTTTACCAAGGTCGATGGCTCGGGTAACGAGCTATTATTTTTTGGCCATGATGCAGTTGAGTTTATTGACACTATTTTAGATAAGTTTGACTTAAGGTACACCAACATAATGTCCAATGGCATCGTGTTTAATGAAGTGAATCTCATAGGTTTTTATAGCGCACCAAAAGAAAGGCTAAGCAAAGGTCTTGAGGACATCAATCATGTACTTAATCTGTCCTTACACTAACACGGCACGGGTTTTACACTACTCAAATAAAAAGGCCTGAATATTCAGGCCTTTTTCATTACAGCAAATGTATTATTTCGCTTGGTAAATGATACCTGGGCTGCACTGCACCATAGTGTACAACTCAGGCAAAGTATTCAGCGCTTCAGAAGCGCCCAAGAACAAATAGCCACCGGGTTTTAACGTGGCATGAATACGCGTTAAAATATCTTTCTTAACCTCGGCAGAGAAATAAATCAGCACGTTTCGGCAAAACACCACATCAAACTTACCTAAACCTGCATAACTGTCTAATAAGTTCAAAGCACGAAAATCGGTACGCGCTTTAACCTCGGACTTAATGGCATAACGTCCTTCTGGCAACTTATCAAAATAGCGCTGTAAACGCTCCTGTGATAAACCACGCGCAATGGCCAAACTATCGTAGACACCCTCCTTACAAGCTTTGAGCATTGAAGGCGACAAATCAGTACCCACAATTTGCACATTAGCCTTGATACCTAAGTTCGCCCGCTCATACTCATCAACAGTCATCGACAACGAGTAAGTTTCTTGCCCTGAAGAACAGGCCGCTGACCAGACGCGCAAGCTCTGCATCGGTTGTTTTTTTAACAACTCTGGCAGAACTTTATTCTTCATCACCTCGAATGGAAAAATATCTCTAAACCATAATGTTTCGTTGGTGGTCATCGCATCAATGACTTGATCTTGCAATGCACTGCGTGGCTGCGACTGAATGCGCGTCATTAACTCAGTTAACGATTTGATATTGTGCTCTTCTAGCAATCTTTTTAAGCGACTGGTAACAAGATATTGCTTGTTATCACCTAAAAGTATGCCTGATTTAACCTCAAGAAACTGCCTAAACGTATTAAAATCAGATTCAGAAACCGACACATTGACCGCCTTGTATTAAAGAGAATGCCTAAAACAGGCTGAAGACATATAAATAAAAATATTATAACCCATCAACCTGTTTAATGCGCTCGACAACGAGATCAACCAAATCATCCGGTCGAAACTTAGCTAAAAAGTCATCCGCACCCACTTTTTTAACCATGGCTTTATTGAATACACCTGACAATGACGTGTGCAATAAAATATGCAGGTCCTTGAGACGTGGATCATTACGTATCGCGGCGGTTAAGGTGTAGCCATCCATCTCTGGCATTTCAATATCTGAAATCATCATCAAGAAGGTTTCGGCAGGATTTTCTCCCTCTTCAAGCATCGCATGTAAATACTCATACGCCGCGCGACCATCATTTAAAGCAACGACCTCAACACCCACCTCTTGCAAACAACGCAGCACTTGCTTGCGTGCCACACTGGAGTCATCGACAATCAAAATCTTCTTACTCAAAGCACTGACACGTATTTGATCCGTCAGGCTATCTGTTGAAATCACTTCAGAAGTGGGCGACACCTCAGCCAAAATCTTTTCAACATCAATCACCTCAACCAACTGCTCATCTAAGCGTGTGACCGCTGTGAGGTAATGATCACGACCGGTGCCCTTGGGTGGTGGATGAATCTCTTCCCAGTTCAGGTTTACAATACGCTCAACGCCACTGACCAAAAAGCCCTGCTCTTTCATATTGTATTCAGTGATAATGACAAAACCTTCACTGGCATTACGCAATTCTGCGCGCCCTGTTGCTAAGGCTAAATCCATCACAGGGATCGTACGACCGCGCACACTGGCAACGCCGCGCACAATCGGATTTGATTGGGGCATTAGCGTCAAATTCGGGCACTGCAAAACTTCGCGCACCTTAAACACGTTAATGCCGTATAACTGTGGTCCGTTGAGTCTAAATAGCAGCAACTCTAAGCGGTTTTGTCCAACCAGCTGCGTGCGCTGATTTACTGAGTCCAATACACTGGCCATATTTCGGCTCCTAACGTTCGCTCTATTTAAATGCGATTAAAACAAATATGCGGTCTATTTATTGCTTGAGTACAGATATGAAATTATTAACGACATTATATTGGCACTCATCCCAAACTCTACTCTTTTTAAAAAAGGCAGTCTTTGCTGGCCTTTGCATCATGCTAGCGCATTCTGCACAAGCACAAACCACTCAACAACAAATTATCGGCACCAGCCAAGCTTTCCTTGAGGATATTACAGCGCAACATTTGCAAAGTAATAATATCACTGCTCGCTATAGCGCTAAAATTGGTCGTCTTGATCCTCGTTTACGCTTGCCTAGCTGCTCAATTCCTTTACAAGCCAGCTTAGAAAGCCCTGCGCAACCGATTGGGCGCGTCACCATTCGCGTACGCTGCGACAGCGATGCACCTTGGACTATCTTTGTCCCCGGCCACGTCAACTTGTATAGAGAGATCGCCGTGGCAGTGCGCTCATTGCAACGCAGCAGTATTATTCAAGCCACTGATGTGCAATTGGCTGAGCGCGATGTGAGCAGTCTACGTCAAGGTTATATATTGGACCTTGACAATGTTATCGGCTACCAACTCTTGCGACCGGTACAGCCAGACAGCGTTATTTCTACACAACATATTAAAGCAGCGGCCGCCATCAGTAAGGGCGATGAGGTTGTGATCAGCGCCAGCGCTGGCGCGATGTCAGTACGCATGCCTGGCACAGCTTTAGAAGATGGCGCTATGGGTCAACAAATTCGCGTACGCAATAATCGCTCAAAGCGTGTTGTGCATGCTCGCGTAGTGGCACCTGGCCGCGTTGAAGTGGCAATGTAAAGCATCTTGCAATATAGTGTGCAGACAGATTAAACACACAGCATAAGCTCGATATTTGCGTCAAAGCAGCGGATCGTATTAGTAAAATTAGCGCTAAAGTTTACTCAGCCATAGCCGATTACTAAGCAAGCGATCCACTACTGTATTTGAGGTTTACCACATGGCTATCGACTTTAATAACCCGAACAACACTGCAGGGTTGAGTAAGCCGGCCACACAAAGCTCACTCAACACCACGAAAGTTAACACGCAAGACTCAGCACAAAAAAACGTTTCTGAGCAGAACAGCACTACAGCGGTATCTGGCGAGTCAGTACAATTGAGCAACAATGCACGCCAACTGCAAAGTGCTGTAGATAAAATAGCGGATATACCCAGCGTCAACTCTGAAAAAGTAGCGCAACTCAAGCAAGCCGTCGCCGAGGGCAGCTACCCAATCGACAGTCAGCGCGTAGCCAGTAAGCTGATTGATTTAGAAGCACAATTTTAAAGTAGACTTTAATTATTATGACTGATCAGCGCACCCTTGAACTCTTGCTCAATGATATTAATACAGCCCAACAGTTGGTTGATCTGCTTGAGCAAGAGTTTGTTGCATTAGGCGAACGCGATTTAAATCAACTGCAAGCCTTACTGGCACAAAAGCAACCTGCTCTACACATGCTTGAGCAAAACCGCAGCGAGCGTAGCAAGCTTTTACTGAGCGGCAACCTCAGCGCTGATTTAGCCGGCCTGCAAACATTGGCAAGCACCTCAGCATTAGGTGAAAAAATACTTGCTAGCAGCAGCCAACTCAACGAACTGCTTGAGCAATGCCAAGCGGCCAATTTACGCAACGGCCGTTTAATTCGTAGCAATCAAACCAGCGTTAATAGCATGTTAAATATCATTCGCGGCTCCAACACACCCTCCCTCTACGACAAGACTGGTAGCGCAGCAGGCGCTAGCACGCAGCGGCCTTTTAGTCAGGCTTAAAGCGCAAATAAATCAAGTTATTGGGCAATTGCTGTTATACTCCCGCGCTTGATTAAAACATTAAACCAGCCAAGCAAAATGGGAAATACGGACAGTGTCTGACTTGTTTTCTGAAGGTAATACTTCACAGGCGCCTCAGCCTCTCAATTCTCCTATTGAAATCATTAGCCATTTGCGCGCTTTGATGGAGAATCGCAACCCTCTAGAACTGACATTCACTGAAAACAAGCAAGTGTGTCAGACCTATATCGTTGCTATTGATCGTGAAAACAACAGTATTGCACTGGACGAATTAATCCCTAACATCAGCCAACGCCACTTACTCAACGGCGAAGCCTTGACCATAGTCACTCACCGTGACGGCGTGCGTATCTCTTGGGTGCATCATCAACAAGCACTGCCTGACACTCTTGATGGCGCACCCTGCTACTGGCTGACCCTGCCCAAACAAATCAGCTATCACCAGCGCAGAAACGCCTTTAGAGCAGACACATTGCCAGAACAATCACTTGAAGTGAGCGTCAGCGGCTCAAAGCTCAGCAAGCCCATTAGCGGTCGTTTATTTGATATTTCAGCCACTGGCTGCAAAGTGCACATTAAAACGGCCAGCACCGCGCTACAGACAGGGCAACTCTACGAGACATTTGCCATCAGCCTGCCGGCCGGTGATATCACCATCAGCGCAGAACTGCGTCATTTGAATATCAATGAAGAGGCAAACACCACCCTTGCCGGCTTTAAATTCCATGATATCAGTGGTGCAGCGCAGCGTGTGATTGAGCGCTTTGTCTACCAACTGCAACGCGAAGCCCGCCGCAGCGATGATGCGCTATTCTAATCCTGCATCACCGAACCAACACGCCACTTAAATAGAAAACCACAGATTGCAGACACAAAAAAACCAGCCTGAGCTGGTTTTTTGTTTTAAGATCAAGTCTTAAATATGGCGTCCCCTAGGGGACTCGAACCCCTGTTACCGCCGTGAAAGGGCGGTGTCCTAGGCCACTAGACGAAGGG
>CANRHT010000096.1 GCA_947630465.1 uncultured Pseudomonadaceae bacterium | reverse complement strand
TGCACTGATAAAAACAACGCAAATACGGCCAGCACTACAGCTAAAGCAGCCATGCTTTGCATGCTTGTGGCTAAGGGCTGTTGGAGTTTATTAACATTAATATGTAAATGCAGCGAGCCCGCCGCCACATCTTGAAACGACAGTTGTTGCGAATAAAAGCCGGTTTGCCGGCGACTGGCTTTCGGGCGCTTACCGGCTTCGGCAAGAATGCGATTATCAACGCTGTATAACGCCGCATGTGAAACGTAAGGGTTTTCGACCAGTTCACGCAATAATACCGCGACGCTGAGCGTGTCATCTGCAGACAGTGCACTTTCGGCTGAGGCGCGCGTTTGCTGTAACAAGCTGCTGCCCAAGGCATCCGCTTGTTGCTGAATCGACCATTGCAGTTGATGGTGCACCAGCCAAGCAAAGGCCAGCACACAAGTGGCAATGATTAAGAAAACGTAGCCACTGATGCGAGAGCTAATGCTGGAGCGACGTGGAGGTACAGAATCAAGCGCCATATACAAAAATTTCCAAGGACATCGAAGCGTTTAAAGTGGATGCGGGTCGCTTAATACAGTGTGGAGCACTGCAAAGACGCTAAAGTATAGCGCTGGTAAAGCATAGAACAAGCAAAAGGACTGCACGTTAAGCGATTAAATGGCTAGAATGCCTCTTTTTATCTGCGGAGAATGTACCGTGCGCGAAATTGTCCTGATTAACATCACAGGTGAAGACCGTCCGGGGTTAACCGCGGCCATTACTGGCGTGCTAGCGCGCAGTGGTGTAAATATTTTGGATATTGGTCAAGCTGTGATTCACAACACCTTGTCCTTCGGTATTTTAGTTGAGATTCCCAGCACTGAGCAGGCGTCTGCTGTGCTGAAAGATGTGCTCTTCACCGGTTATAAGCTGGATCAGCAAGTGCGCTTTACGCCGGTGTCTGAGCAGGATTACCAGCAATGGGTGGCTGGGCAGGGGAAAACGCGTTACATCGTTACCTTGTTAACGCGGCAAGTGACCGCTGAACAGTTGCAGCGTGTCAGTGCCATTACGGCGCAATACGGGATGAATATTGATCATATTGATCGTTTGTCCGGCCGTATGCCACTGGATACACCGGTCAATCAAGGTAAGGGCTGTATCGAGTTTTCTGTGCGCGGTGAGCCCGCCGATGCCGCGGCCTTACGTGCTGAATTTTTGAGTGTGGCGCAAGAGCTCAATGTCGATATTGCTTTCCAGCGCGATACCGTATTTCGCCGCAATCGCCGCTTAGCTGTGTTTGATATGGACTCGACTTTAATTGAAGCCGAAGTGATTGATGAGTTGGCCAAAGCGGCAGGTGTGGGCGAACAAGTAGCCGCTATTACTGAGCGTGCCATGCAAGGTGAGTTGGATTTTAAAGCCAGTTTTAGAGAGCGTTTAGCGCTGCTGGAAGGCTTGTCAGAAGATGTGCTGGCTGAAATTGGTGCATCACTGCGTCTGACCGAAGGTGCGGAAATGCTGTTTACTGAGCTCAAACGCTTAGGCTATAAAACCGCTATTTTGTCGGGCGGCTTCACTTATTTTGCCAAACAACTGCAAGAGCGTTTAGGCATTGATTATGTGTATGCCAACGAGTTGGAAATTGTGGATGGCAAATTAACCGGTCGTGCGATTGAGCCCATTGTTGATGCGCAACGTAAAGCTGATTTGCTGCGTGAACTGACGGCTGCAGAAGGTTTACGTCTTGAACAGACGATTGCCGTAGGTGATGGAGCGAATGACCTGCCGATGCTCGGTTTAGCCGGGTTAGGTGTGGCGTTTCGCGCTAAACCAATGGTGAAAAAGTCAGCGCGTCAGGCGATTTCCACTTTGGGACTCGACGGTATTTTATACCTGTTGGGCTACCGCGATCGCGAAGGCGCAGACGACGAGTAAGTTCACACGCTTTGAGTCTCTACATACACTAAGAGTTGTGCGAGCCTGTTGGCGCGCACAACTCTGCTCAGAGCATTAAGACAGCGTGCCTAAGGCACTGCGACTGAAAGGTAAGATTTCCGCAGGGCGGTCATCACGTATTTTAAGCGCCCATTCAGGGTCGACCAGTAACGCACGACCCACAGCAACCAAATCAAACTCCTCCGCAGCCATGCGCGTGAGCAAAGCATCTAAGCTGGCCGGCTGTGCAATTTCATCGGTGTTACCAAGGAAAGTGGTAAATTCACTGCCATCCAAACCAACGCTACCTACGGTAATGGTGGGTTTGCCGGTGAGTTGACGCGTCCAGCCCGCCAAGTTTAGATCAGAACCGGTAAATTCAGGCTCCCAGAAACGACGGGTTGAGCAATGGAAAATATCCACACCCGCATCGCTTAAGGGTTGTAAGAAGGCCTGCAGTTCTTCAGGCGTCTGCGCTAGACGTGCGCTGTAATCTTGCTGTTTCCATTGCGAAAAGCGAAAAACAATTGGAAAGTCAGGGCCGACTGCAGCGCGTACGGCTTGGATGATTTCAACCGCGAAACGACCACGGTTGGCCATGCTGCCGGCGTAGTTATCCGTACGCTGATTGCTGCCTTCCCAGAAAAACTGATCCAGCAAATAGCCGTGCGCACCATGGATCTCGACACCATCCATGCCAATGGCTTGTGCATCCTTGGCCGCTTGGGCAAATGCAGCGGTGACTGCATCGATATCCTGTTGCGTCATGCCGTGGACAATTTCAGTGCCGTCTTTTATTTTTTGCATCGGGCCATAACCCGGTACAGAGGCGTCAGGTTCGGTGCCTAAACGGCGTATATCACCGACATGCCAGAGTTGCGGCATGATTTTGCCGCCGGCGCTGTGCACTGCTTTAACCACTTCTTGCCAGCCTTGCAGCGCATCCTCACCGTAAAAACGTGGCACCTGCGGATAGCCATTGGCAGCGCAATGATTAACAGTGGTGCCTTCGGTAATAATCAAACCCACGCCTGCTGCAGCGCGTTTGCGGTAATACTCTGCCACCTGTGCATTGGGCACGCCACCCGGTGAGAAGGAACGGGTCATGGGTGCCATGACAATGCGCGTGGGCAAGGTCAGGTTATTGAGCTGAAAAGGTGTAAAGAGTAATTTGGAAGCTGTCATGCTGTACTCCGCTTCGATAGCTGTGTAGAAAATATGGGCGGTCTACCTGCTTTGAGTCACAGGTCGACCTAAATCATGTCTACGGTATCAGAGTGGTCGTCGCTAAAGCCACGTTCTAATTTGATTTTTAAGGTTAAGTCAGTGCGTGAGTCAGCAAATTTTAATGCCTCCTCTAGGCTGATGCGCCCTTCATTAAATAATCTAAACAGCTCTTGATCGAACGTTTGCAGACCTTGCTCTTGTGAGCGCGCGATTGCACTTTTGAGCTCATCGAGTTGATCACGCATAATCAAGTCTTTGATATAGGGCGTACCCAGCATCAACTCAATCGCCGCCACACGTTTTTGCTCAATGCCGGGCACTAAGCGCTGCCCGACAATGGCGACTAAGTTTTGTGACACATCAGCCAGCACTTGGCGGCGTGCATCCTCAGGGAAAAAACGCGCAATACGTTCCAAGGCATGCGTGGTGCTGGTGGCGTGCAAGGTGGCTACGCATAAATGGCCTGTTTCTGAGTAGTGCAACGCATGTTGCATCGTATCCAGATCACGAATTTCACCGATCATAATCACATCAGGCGCTTCACGTAAGGCGTTATGCAGTGCAGAAGAAAAGCTGTGGGTATCCAGACCCACTTCGCGCTGATTGACCACAGATTGCTTATGCCGATGTAAAAATTCGATGGGATCTTCAATGCATAAAATATGACCACCTGCATGGCTGTTACGGTAATCGAGCATCGCAGCCAAGGTGGTGGATTTACCTGAACCGGCAGCGCCTGTCACCAAAATCAAACCGCGGCTGAGCATGGAGATACGCTCGAGCATCACCGGTAAACCTAAAGTAGCAAAATCGGGAATCTGACTTTTAATATGGCGAATCACCATCGAGACTTCGCTGCGCTGGTAAAACACGTTGACCCGAAAACGCCCAGAGTTCGGTACACCCACGGCTAAATTCATTTCTAAATCGCGTTCAAAATCGGCGATTTGTTTTTGTGTCATCAACTGATAGGCCATCTGTTGTACGGATGATGGCGGTAAGGCTTGTTTGCCAATGGTGCGTGATACACCTTCGACTTTCATTTGCGGTACAGCGCCGACACTAAAATACATATCCGAACCGCCTTGTTCGAATAATAAGTTTAGATAAGGAAATACATCATAATCAGACATTGGCAAACCCTGTTTTTAGCGTAAAGGCAGTGATCTAACTGTGCAAAATCTGCGACATAAAACAATCGATGTTAGCGGGTTAAAGGTGGATAAAGTAGCTTAAAACAGAGTTAAAACACGGTAAGGCGCTTTTTTGTTGAGCGATCACATTTTTTTTGAATATCAGCGATCGCCTTTGTGCTGGGGCTTACAGCCTTTCTGAGTTTTATTTTGTGCTTTTTATTTGCGTCAATTATCGTTTGGAACGCGCCAGTCATACACTTATCCGCTAAAATACGTCTTTTTTCATGGCCCTATTGATATAGAGGTCTACATTTTAATGACCTAGGTTTTAACTATGCCACAACAACAAGATCAGACCATCCCATCCTATTTAGACTCAGAAAATCCCGGACCTTGGGGTATCTTTCTTGAGCAGGTTGACCGCGTTGCCCCTTATATGGGTGAGCTGAGTAAGCTGACTAACACCTTAAAACATCCTGAGCGCTGCCTTATTGTTGATGTGCCGGTGCGTTTAGATGACGGCAGTATTGCTCACTTTGAAGGTTACCGCGTGCAGCACAGTCTCAGTCGTGGCCCTGGTAAAGGCGGCGTGCGTTACCACCAAGATGTGACCTTGTCAGAAGTGATGGCGTTATCGGCATGGATGTCAGTCAAAACTGCAGTGGTGGGTTTGCCCTTTGGCGGTGGTAAAGGGGGTATCCGTATTGATCCGCGTAACCACTCGCCAGCAGAAATGGAGCGTATTACTCGTCGCTACATTCAAGAGATCAGCCCTATCATCGGTGTGAATCAAGATATTCCAGGCCCAGATATGAATACCAATGGGCAAACCATGGCGTGGATGATGGATTCATACTCGACGCTAAAAGGCTCACAGCAGCCGGGTATCGTGACCGGTAAGCCCATCGCTTTAGGTGGTAGCTTAGGCCGTGTTGAAGCCACCGGCCGTGGTGTGTTTATCGTCGGTGCTGCTGCGGCTAAAGATAACGGTATTGACTTGAACGGTGCGCGTATCAGCTTGCAAGGCTTTGGTAATGTCGGCGGCACCGCAGCGCGTTTGTTTAGAGACGCGGGTGCGAAGATCGTTGCGGTGCAGGATCATACCGGCACGCTTTACGATGCTGAGGGTTTAGACGTTGACGCTTTGTTGCTGCATGTACAAAAAACCGGTGGAGTTGGTGGTGCAGCCAATACCACTTGTATTGCGGCTGAAGATTTTTGGTCGATTGAGACTGATATCTTGATACCGGCGGCACTTGAAGGGCAAATTACTAAGCACAATGCGGATGCCATTCGCGCACGTATTATTGTCGAAGGTGCCAATGGTCCAACGCACCCGGATGCCGATGATATTCTGACGCAAAAAGGTATTGTGATTGTCCCCGACGTATTGGCGAATGCTGGTGGTGTCACGGTCAGCTATTTTGAGTGGGTACAAAACGCATCCAGTTTTTACTGGACGGTTGAGGAAATTAATCAGCGTCTGGAAAAAATCATGCTGGATGCCTATCACGCCATTTCAGCGACAGCCGGCGAGCATCAGGTATCACTGCGTACGGCGGCCTTTATTACTGCTTGTACACGTTTGCTAGAAGCACGTGAGCTGCGCGGTATCTAATGCTGGAGCCTTAAAGCATGCAGTCAATAAACACCCGCCTTGTGCGGGTGTTTATGTTTGGGGATGGTTTTCTGATGTTGGCGGGCGTTATTCAGGGATAAAAAAACCTGCACTAAGGCAGGTTTTTCAAGGGTACGCGCTGAGTTTAGTTGCGCTCATCGGGCAGAGCGGCGATAACGTCTTCTGCTTGTAAGCCTTTATCGCGATCCATCACGGTAAACTCGACACGCTGACCTTCGGCCAACACGCGATGGCCTTCACCGCGAATCGCACGGAAATGTACAAAAATATCATCGCCTGAATCACGTGAAATAAAGCCAAAACCTTTTGACGTGTTAAACCATTTGACGGTACCGGTCTCTCGGTCACTTGAATCATCTGACACAGGAGCGCTGTTGTGCTGATTACTGCTGACCTGAGGTTTGGGCTGAGCGGCGCCCTGTGCTTTAGGTAAATTAAGCGCTAAATGCAACAGTACCCCACAAAAGAGTGTCACTAAGCTGATGGAGTCTGGGCTGTTGTTATCGATCGTACCTGTTTTGTTAAAGGTAAAGACGGCTTGCATAACAGTGGCAACGACCATCAGCACTGAAACCACACCCTGAAGTGTTTGGCGGTTTGCTTGTGTGTGTCTGGGCAATATCGGAGCAATCAATAAGTTAGCTAAAGCAAATGAAGCGAGTAACAGAGTAGGTTCTGGATTACCTTTCATGCCAATGGCTAAAATAAGAGACAGCAACATGGCGCTAACGCCGGTCAATAAATGAATATTTTTAAGCATATGTAGTGGACTCACCTTGATAAGAATCACAATAAATAAAAGAACCGGCGACACGTGCAGCGATCTACATAAGTAGGGCTGTTGCCGTATTCAGGTGGCCATAGAAGAAAACTGTGGCCACTGTTGGCTATTAAACAGCAAACAAGGCCCTGACTCAAACAACTAAAGTAGGCCCCCCGCAGTGACAGTCCATGACTTGGCCTTTGTCGGTCAAAAAGCACTGCTCAAGTCGCGGTAAAAGTTCTGGATTTGCACTGCAGCACACGTGTATGGCCGCAATATCAGGCTGGCACAGTCTTGCGCGTGACATGGCATAGCCGTCAGCGCGGTTAGGCTATATAATCAGGGTTTTCTGCGATACCTTGGCGCGTGCGCTGTTAGCAAGCGTTGTGTGTGATGGGTGTCGGTTATTTCATATTTTTAGGAAGCGAACACCATCATGATGCGCAGCCATTATTGCGGACACCTCAACGAATCCCTCAGCGGACAATCCGTCACTCTTTGCGGTTGGGTCCACCGTCGTCGCGACCACGGCGGCGTGATTTTCCTCGATATCCGTGATCGTGAAGGCTTAGCGCAAGTTGTGTTTAATCCAGAGCAAGCGGATATTTTTGCCACTGCCGACCGTGTGCGCAGCGAATATGTGGTCAAAGTCACTGGTGTGGTCAATCCACGTCCAGATGGCGCGGTGAATCCCAATATGCCCAGCGGCGCGATTGAAGTGATTGCCACTGATTTAGAAGTACTGAACCAAGCTGAAACCACACC
>CANRHT010000095.1 GCA_947630465.1 uncultured Pseudomonadaceae bacterium | reverse complement strand
CAGCGCGCGCAACAACTGCAACCAAGGTCGACCGGTGCGTAGCATGGCCAGACGCATGCGTGGGAAAAACAGCAGCAACATCGCTAATGTTTGCACACAGTAGCGCACCCAAATCACCATCAGCAGTGGATAAGTCAGGGTTAGGTATTTTGAAAAACCATCATGCAAGGCCAGCAAAAAACCAGCGCATAAGACCAATAACACACCGTACAAAGGTTTTGAGCTTGTATTCATAACACCCACTGCAAATTAGTTAGCTTGCTAACGATAGCAAAAAAGCACTGCAAAAGCACTGTTAGCGAGTATCTGAACTTATCCATAAGTGGTATGCGCTGCTTGTACTTGACTAGGGTCAAGGTTGTAGCCAAGTGTTCTCGATATACAGGGAGCCATATAAAAACAACAAGCGAAGGAAATAACGATGCTTTTTATGCCTTGGGATACAGCATTTGAAACAGGTATTACAGAAATCGATCAACAGCACCGCTGGTTAGTCGACACCACCAATGAGCTGCATCAGTTGGTCAGCAGCACCAGCGTGTGCAAGCAAGATGTCAGTTATATTTTGGAACGCTTAATGGATTACTGCATGAACCATTTTGTTATGGAGGAAGCCCTGTTTATACGTCTGGGTTACCCTGAGAGTGACAGCCATATCGCTGAGCATAATATTTTCTGCGAGCAGATCATGGATTTACTCACACGCCACGACATGGGTGAAACCCTGGGGGTAGAGGCTGCCAATCTGTTAAAAAACTGGCTCACCCACCATATTATTGATGTGGATAAGCAATACGTGGAACAGTTTGAGTCATTCAGCCAAGCCATCTAACAGCGGCTGTAGACACCGCTTTAAAAACTGCGCCGCAGATGAAAACTAGAGCGCAGTGCCGGTGCGTAACGCCTCTTTTTCTGCCACTGACGGCGGCTTACGTCCGGCTAGATAATGACGGCTAAAACGGGCAAACCATTGTTCCAGCGCTAACGCCGCCGTGGTGTCAGCAGCCAGATGCAAGCATAAGGCTGTAACTTCGGCAGTACACAAGTGTTCTTCGCGGGTCGAACGGCGTAATCGGTATTGTGAAATAGCCTCGGGCTGTAAACTCAACACCGGCAAGTCAGCCAAGTAAGCGGATTTGCGAAACATTTTCCGCGCTTCAGTCCAAGTGCCATCCAACACAATAAATAATGGCCGCTGACCTGTGCGAGCTAAGGCCTGATGCGGCACCTCATGCACCACACGCTCCAGAGCCACGTACTCCTCAGGAAACACCACATAGGGCTGCCACTGCGGGTCAGCTAACAGCGCTAAAATTTCCGGGTTAACCTCTGTGCGCGACCAACTAAAAGCAAAGGTCTCAGGCACCACATCAGCAATCAGCCAGCCGGTGTTAGTAGGCTTGAGCGGCTCAACGTCATACATCAATAAACACACAGCACTATCGGCGCTGACCTGAGGTTGCCAGGCACACATGCAGTACGCCGCACTCACACGACAGCGCTCGCAGCGCTGCAAGTAGGCGCCACGGGCTAAGAAAGGTTTGTTACTGCGGGCTAACCGCTGCTCGCGCAAGCGGGCGACTGCGTGTGGCATAACTCAAGACTCAAGCAATAAAAACGCGCAGTTTAACAGCTTTTCTTATGCGGCTAATGCTGTATATAAAGTACACAACGGTACTCGTCACAAAAACACGGCGACTCTGGCGCTTTTAGAATGTAGGGGCTGGCACAAGCGGCACTTAGCTGCCGATTACCGCACACAAACATACTGCAGCTAAGACGATTGGACCTTGCACCAATCGCCTAGGCGTTGATATAAATCATGCAGAGCCGGTGTAGCACTGGCATAGTCTCAGGCTGTTCTCATAAGTGAGTGTATTATGCGTCGCGATCCTATTGTTTTATTTGATAATGGCACCCACCAGTGCCTGATGTTTGATGATCTGGTGACTGGCGATGGTATACAGTCCAATCAATTTCTGATCACCGACGGCGATCAGTCCTTACTGCTTGATCCGGGTGGCGATCTCACTTATACGCCCTTGTCTTTAGAGTTATCTAAGCGCATCAACCTCAAAGACTTAACTTATATTTTTGCCTCACACCAAGATCCCGATATCATCGCGGCTTTAGATAAATGGTTACTACACACTAAAGCCAAAGTGATTACGTCAAAACTGTGGGCGCGTTTTTTACCCCACTTAACCGCCGGTTACTTAACGGTCAACCACGGTATTTCTACCAGCGAACGCGTAGTCGCTGTGCCTGATGAGGGTGTCACTTTCACCTTAGGTAGCAGCCGTCTTAAAGCGATTCCAGCGCACTTTTTGCACTCGGTAGGTAACTTTCAACTGTATGACCCTTTGAGTAAGATTTTATTTTCGGGCGATATGGGCGCTTCTTTGTTGGATGATGCGCAGCCAGTGACCAATTTCACTGAGCATATTCCATCCATGGCCGGCTTTCACCGCCGCTACATGGTCAGTAAAAAAGTGATGCACCTGTGGGCTAATATGGTGCGCCAGATGGATGTTGAAATGATTGTGCCGCAGCACGGCCGCCCTTTTAAGGGTAAAGAAATGGTCAATGACTTTTTAAATTGGGTCGAAAGTTTTGAATGCGGTATTGATTTACTGCAACAACACAACTACCGCGAGCCCAAATAAGCAGCAGATGAATCGCAGCTCACATATAAATGAGCGCCATAAAAAAACGCAGCAATTAAGCTGCGTTTTTTATTTCACTCAAGATCAATGCTCAACTCAGTTAAACACAATCTCACCGTCTTGCACCTGTGCATGAATGGTGCTGCCCGGCTCAAACTCACCCGAAAGGATTTGTTGCGCAAGCGGGTTTTCAATCCAGCGCTGAATCGCCCGCTTGAGTGGGCGCGCACCATAGATCGGGTCATACCCTTCAGCCACTAGTTTCTCCAGAGCTTGCGGGGTTAATTCAAAGCGCAATTCACGCTCAGTTAAACGCTGACGCAATCGACCCAACTGAATATCAGCAATACCGGCAATCTGCTCAGCACCCAAGGGCTCAAAGATCACCAACTCATCAATACGGTTGATAAACTCAGGACGGAAGTGACTGCCCACCGCATCCATCACCGCCGCACGCTGGGCTTCACGATCACCCATCAACTCCTGAATTTGCACTGAGCCGAGGTTGGAAGTCATCACTATCACGGTGTTACGAAAATCAACTGTACGGCCTTGGCTATCGGTTAAACGGCCATCATCCAGCACCTGCAGCAGTACGTTAAATACATCAGGATGGGCTTTCTCCACTTCATCCATCAACACCACAGAATAGGGCTTGCGGCGTACCGCTTCGGTTAAGTAACCGCCCTCTTCGTAACCGACATAACCGGGCGGCGCACCAATTAAGCGTGCCACTGAGTGTTTTTCCATAAACTCCGACATATCAATACGAATCAACGCATCTTCAGTGTCAAACAAGAACTCCGCCAGTGCTTTACACAGCTCAGTTTTACCCACACCGGTTGGGCCTAAAAACAGGAATGAGCCACTGGGGCGATCCGGATCCGATAAGCCTGCACGTGAGCGACGCACCGCATTAGAGACCGCCGTCACCGCTTCATTTTGACCAATCACGCGGGTGTGCAACAGGTCTTCCATTTTCAGTAATTTATCGCGCTCACCTTCGAGCATTTTCGACACAGGAATACCCGTCCACTTCGAGACCACATTGGCAATTTCTTCATCGGTGACTTTAGTGCGCAACAGCTGATTGACGACCTTACTGTTTTGATCAACCATTTCTAGGCTGCGTTCCAAATCTGGAATCACACCGTATTGCAACTCAGCGGTACGGTTGAGATCACCTTTACGGCGCGCCAGCTCCATCTCTTGACGGGCTTGCTCAATTTTCTGCTGCAGTTGCGCTGAGCCTTGCACTTCAGATTTTTCTGATTTCCAGATTTCTTCTAAATCGGCGTACTCACGCTCGAGCTCAATAATTTCTTCTTTAAGCTTTTCCAAACGCTTAATAGTGGCGGCATCGTCTTCTTTTTTCAGTGCTTCACGCTCAATTTTTAATTGAATCAAGCGGCGCTCTAAACGATCCAAGGCCTCAGGCTTAGAATCAATTTCCATCCGGATCATACTGGCCGCTTCATCAATCAAGTCGATGGCTTTATCCGGCAGTTGACGATCGGTGATGTAGCGGTGTGACAACTTAGCCGCCGCGATAATCGCGCCATCGGTAATAATCACCCCGTGGTGCACTTCATAGCGCTCTTTCAGGCCACGCAAGATGGCAATGGTATCCTCTTCCGTCGGCTCATCAACCTGTACTTTCTGGAAGCGACGCTCAAGTGCGGCATCTTTTTCAATGTACTGGCGGTACTCATCCAAAGTGGTCGCCCCCACGCAGTGTAATTCACCGCGTGCCAAGGCAGGCTTAAGCATATTACCGGCATCCATTGCGCCCTCGCCTTTACCGGCGCCAACCATGGTGTGCAGCTCATCAATAAACAAAATGATTTGGCCTTCTTGCTTGGCCACTTCATTGAGCAGGCTTTTCAGACGCTCTTCAAACTCACCGCGGTATTTAGCGCCAGCAATCAGTGCGCCCATATCCAGCGACAACAGACGTTTACTTTTTAAGCCATCCGGCACTTCACCGTTGATAATGCGCTGCGCTAAACCTTCAGCAATCGCGGTTTTACCCACGCCCGGCTCACCGATTAACACGGGGTTGTTTTTGGTGCGGCGCTGCAAGACTTGAATGGTGCGACGGATCTCTTCATCACGGCCAATCACCGGATCCAGCTTGCCTTCTTCAGCGCGCTTGGTTAAATCAATGGTGTATTTATCCAAGGCTTGGCGTGATTGCTCAGCATTAGGATCATCCACATTGTCACCACCACGCAGGTTGGTAATGGCGTTTTCTAAAGATTGACGGCTGACACCTTGCGCCAGCAGGATTTTACCCAGTGTGGTATTGGCATCCATCGCTGCCAGCAGCACCAGTTCGCTGGAAATATATTGGTCGTTTTTTTGCTGAGCCAAACGATCAGCCTGATTGAGCAAGCGCGCTAAATCTTGCGACATGCTCATATCGCCGGTAGGGTTTTGCAACTTAGCCAGCTGCTCAAGCCCTGTATTTAAAGACTCGCGCAGGGCTTTAACATCAAAACCCACCTGCATCAGTAATGGACGAATGGCACCGCCCTGCTGATCCAGTAATGCGACAAATAAGTGTAGGGGCTCAATAGCGGTGTGGTCTTGTCCCACCGCTAATGACTGAGCATCAGATAAGGCCAACTGCAGTTGGCTGGTAAAGCGATCGATACGCATAATGTAGTCCTCATCAAGTTCACAACGAGCAGTCAGCTCCAAGTGGCTGTAGCGCTCGATTCATTGCTTAATAGATGAGGCATATTTGCAGAAGTTCAAGGCCTTAGGCCTGACTCATAGCAAGTACTTTACTTTTTAGCTAGCTATCACCTTTTATACTGACAAACGTCCACCACGCAGCTTAGCCGCCGACAAACCATGCACGTTCAAGGTTTGCTGATGGTGCATGTGGCAGATGGCAATAGCTAAGGCATCTGAGGCATCAATTTGTGGCTTTTTAGTCAGCTTTAATAAGTGCATCACCATCAATTGCACTTGCTCTTTCGCCGCGCGACCACTGCCCGCTACCGCTGATTTAACTTGCGTGGCGCTGTATTCCGAGACTGACAATTGTGCCTGCACACCGGCAACAATCGCCGCACCACGTGCTTGGCCAAGCTTTAGCGCCGAATCCGCATTGCGCGCCATAAAGACTTGCTCAATCCCCATGGTGGTCGGCTGGTAGGTTTCAATAATCTGACTGATCCCGGCAAACACCGCATTCAGGCGCTCCGGCAATTCGCCGCTACCGGTGCGGATACAGCCGGAAGCCACGTATTCGCAGCCACGCCCAGTATCACGAATAATACCGTAACCGGTGATACGTGAGCCGGGGTCAATGCCTAAAATAAGCGTCATGGTGCATCCTTCAATCAGCGCGTTCACGCTGTTAAAAACAGAAATATTCGTTGTGCAATAAAAAACCTCTGGGCCTGTTAGCACAAGCAGCCAGAGGTTTTTTGTGTCACATCGGCTAAGGCTTAGAGTTGCGCCATCACCTCGTCAGGAATTTCAGCATTGGAGTAGACGTTTTGTACGTCATCTAAATCTTCCAACACATCAATCAAACGCATGACTTTTTCTGCGCCATCTAAATCAAGCTCAGCCGTCATGGTTGGAATCATTGTCACTTCCGCTTCTTCAGCGCTAAAACCTGCCGCTTTTAAGCCTTCATTAACGCTGATAAAGTCGGCAAAAGTAGTGAACACTTCAACCGAACCATCATCATTGATCGCAATATCATCCGCGCCCAATTCCAATGCCGCATCCATCAACGCTTCTTCGTCCACGCCAGGTGCGTAACAAATCTGACCTTTGCGCTCAAACAAATACGCCACCGAACCGTCAGTACCGAGATTGCCGCCATACTTGTTAAAGGCATGACGAATTTCTGCCGCCGTACGATTGCGGTTATCGGTCATGGCTTCAACAAAGACCGCCACACCATTGGGTGCATAACCCTCATACACCAACTCTTCGACGTTATCGCCATCATCGGCACCGACACCGCGAGCAATCGCACGGTCGATGGTATCGCGGGTCATATTCGCACCCAGTGCTTTATCGACGGCTAAACGTAAACGCGGGTTATCAGCAGCAATACCGCCGCCTTGTTTGGCTGCAACGGTCAATTCACGAATCAATTTTGTAAAAATCTTACCGCGTTTATTATCTTGACGCTCTTTGCGGTGTTTAATGTTCGCCCATTTCGAATGCCCAGCCATAACAACTCCCGTTTCGATATCTGTACTCTAGTCACTACACTTTACGCCATGCTCATCATCGAATCACACAGCGCAGTGTTACTTTAATTCGACTTACTCAGCCTTAGGCTGCTCACGCAAGCGGATATGTAGATCGCGTAATGCGGTGTTATCCACTGTACCCGGTGCTTGAGTCATCACACAGGCGGCACTTTGCGTTTTCGGGAAGGCAATCACTTCACGAATCGATTGTGCGCCGGTCATCAACATTACTAAACGGTCTAAACCAAAGGCCAAGCCACCGTGTGGTGGTGCACCGTACTTGAGGGCATCCAGCAAGAAGCCAAACTTCTCCTGCTGCTCAGCGGCTTCAATACCAAGAATCTCAAATACAGTTTGCTGCATGGTGCGATCGTGAATACGAATTGAACCACCGCCCAACTCAGTACCGTTAAGCACCATATCGTAAGCACGTGACAACGCTGTGCTTGGGTTCGCGCGCAACTCTTCAGGTGAGCATTTTGGTGCAGTGAACGGGTGGTGAATCGCGGTGAGCGAGCCATCATCGTTGCTTTCAAACATGGGGAAATCAACCACCCACATTGGCGCCCACTTGCAGGTCAATAACTC
>CANRHT010000094.1 GCA_947630465.1 uncultured Pseudomonadaceae bacterium | reverse complement strand
GGAATTGTGGTGTTACGCGGGATGATTTTCTCAACCAAATCACCCATGGTTTCCAAGCCCAGCGACAGTGGCGTGACATCCAATAACAACAATTCATCGCCCGCACGCTTATTACCCACCAAGGTATCGGCTTGGATAGCGGCGCCAATGGCAACGACTTGATCAGGATCGATATCGGTCATCGGCGTGCAATTAAACAACTCACCCACCCGCGTACGCACTAAAGGCACACGGGTTGAGCCACCGACCATCACCACTGACTCAATGTCTTCGAGCTCAACCTCTGAGTCACGCAATGCACGGCGGCAAGCGCGTAAACTGCGCGCGACCAATGGTTCAATTAAGTCTTCAAAGGTCGCGCGGGTTAAGCAGCCCTGCCAGCCTGCATACTCAAGCTCAACGCTGTCCTGCTCGGTCAGCGACTCTTTTGCGGCGCAGGCCAATTCCAGCACATCACGCTGCTGGCTGGGTGATAAATCGGTTGACACTCCAGCTTGTGCAATCAGCCAATGCGCAACTGCATGATCAAAGTCATCGCCACCCAGCGCACTATCCCCGCCGGTAGCCAGCACTTCAAACACACCGCAACTGAGGCGCAAAATTGAAATATCAAAAGTACCGCCACCTAAATCATAAATAGCGACCACACCTTCCGCCTGCTGATCGAGACCATAGGCAACGGCTGCTGCAGTGGGCTCATTGAGCAAACGTAATACATTGAGACCGGCCAAACGGGCCGCATCTTTAGTGGCTTGGCGCTGCGCATCATCGAAATAGGCCGGCACTGTAATCACCACACCGACTAATTCACCACCTAATGCGGCTTCACCACGCTCACGCAATGTTTGTAAAATTTGTGCTGACACTTCAACAGGGCTTTTAGGGCCTTGTACTGTTTCAATAAAGGGCATGTGCGATTTGCCCGCTTGAAAACGATAAGGCAACTGCTCACCGAGTTGCTGCACATCGGCTAAACCACGCCCCATTAAACGTTTAATGGATAAAATACAGTTAAAGGGATCACTGGCAGCGGCAGCGCGCGCACTGCGACCCACTTCAATATGATCAGCGTGATAGCGCACAGCCGAGGCTAAAGAGACGCGACCTTGGGCATCAGGTAGCGCTTCGGCAATACCGCTGCGTACGGTTGCCACTAATGAGTTGGTCGTACCTAGATCAATCCCGACGGCTAGGCGCTGCTGGTGAGGCTGAGGACTTTGTCCAGGTTCTGCAATCTGTAGTAAGGCCATACGGATCTTTAATCTGACAGCCCGCTCGTGCAGGCTTTGGGTTAATCGTCTAAGCGCTCTTCTAACTGACGCACTTCATAAAACATCTTGTCGAAAAACTGCATGCGCCGCGCTAAACGCTCGGCTTGTGTGCGCTGCTGCACATCATCAATGCAGTCAGCAAAAGCAGTCTCAACCACTTGCCGCGCTTGCTTGAGCTCGCGGACAAACACGTCCAAAGCATCCAGATCGGCTTGCTCTTGCAGTGTTTCTAACTGCTCGCGCCATTCCATTTGCTGAAACAAAAACTCACCATCTTGAATCGTGGTTTCTTCCGGCAAATCGGCTTGTCGGCGTAGCAAATAAAGCGCTCTCTGTGTGGGCGACTTTAAGGTTTGAAACGCCTCATTCAACTGCGCTGCACGCTCCACGGCTTGACGCTGCTCAGCTGCCGAACCGCTACTAAAACGGTCCGGATGCACATCCTTGGCTAACTCACGATAAGTGACAGCTAAAGCAGCAGTATCAAGCATAAAAGCTGGCTGCAAACCAAACATGGCAAAATAATCAGCGTGCTCTTGAGTGTGCGCCATACTACACACTAAAGCTTTCGCCGCAGCCACATTCGCCACGTACGTTGGGGTTATTGAACTTAAAGCCTTCGTTAATACCTTCGCGGACAAAATCCAGCTCAGTACCATCGATGTAGGCTAGGCTTTTAGGATCAATAATGATCTTCATGCCAAAGCTTTCAAACACCGCATCATCAGGCTGCAGCTCATCAACAAACTCAAGCACATACGCCATACCTGAACAACCCGTGGTACGCACGCCAAGGCGTACGCCTTCGCCACTGCCACGGTTTTCAAGTGAGCGCCGCACATGATTGGCGGCGGCTTCTGTTAAGCTGATTGCCATATCAAACCTCTTGGGTTAAGCCTTTCTTTTGCTTGTAATCACGTACCGCAGCTTTAATCGCATCTTCCGCTAAAACTGAGCAGTGAATCTTCACCGGTGGCAAAGCCAACTCTTCAGCAATAGTGGTATTTTTAATCAGCTCAGCTTCATCAATGGTTTTACCTTTCATCCATTCTGTTGCTAAAGAGCTTGATGCAATGGCAGAGCCACAGCCGTAAGTTTTGAACTTCGCATCCTGAATAATGCCGTCATCACTGACCTGAATTTGCAGGCGCATGACGTCACCACAGGCTGGAGCACCGACCATGCCGGTACCCACATCAGGAGCATCGGCGTCCATCTTGCCAACGTTGCGAGGGTTCTCGTAGTGGTCTAAGACCTTATCACTGTATGCCATGATGGTATTCCTTCTTTAACGGGCAAAAATTAATGTTCTTGCCACTCAACTTTAGAGAGATCAACGCCGTCTTGGTGCATATCCCACAGCGGTGATAGATCACGTAGACGCTGTACGGCATCACGAATTTGTCCGGCAGCATGATCCACTTCTTCTTCAGTGGTAAAGCGTCCGAAAGTAAAACGAATTGAACTGTGCGCCAACTCATCACTGCGACCTAAAGCGCGCAATACATAAGACGGCTCAAGCGATGCCGAAGTACAGGCTGAACCTGATGACACGGCCATATCTTTGAGCGCCATAATCAGCGACTCACCTTCAACATAGTTAAAACTTAAGTTGAGGTTATGCGGAATACGCTGAGTTGCACTACCGTTGAGGTAGAGCTCATCCATATCACGCACTTTGTCATAAAAACGCTTGCTCAATGCGGCAATGCGCTTATTTTCTTCGTCCATTTCTAAACGCGCCAATTCAAAGGCCTCACCCATACCAACAATCTGGTGAGTGGCGAGCGTACCCGAACGCATACCGCGCTCATGACCGCCACCGTGCATTTGCGCCTCAAGGCGTACACGTGGCTTACGGCGTACATATAAAGCACCGATACCTTTTGGACCGTAGGCTTTATGCGCTGAGAAGGACATCAAATCAACTTTCAGCTTATCTAAATCAACCGCTACTTTACCCGCTGTTTGTGCCGCATCAACGTGGAAGAAGATGCCTTTTGATCGGGTTAGCTCACCAATGGCAGCGATATCGTTGATCGTACCGATCTCATTATTCACATGCATGATGGAGACCAGCGTTGTATCGTCACGCAGCGCTCCAGCCACCATATCAGCGGTGATCAAGCCGTCAGCACCCGGTTCTAAGTAGGTCACTTCATAACCTTCACGCTCAAGTTGACGGGTCGCATCCAGTACCGCTTTATGCTCAAGTTTAGAGGTAACGATGTGCTTACCTTTACTCACATAAAAGTGTGCAATACCTTTAATGGCTAAGTTATTTGACTCAGTGGCACCGGATGTCCAAACAATTTCACGTGGGTCAGCGTTAATTAAATCAGCAACCTGACGGCGCGCATGCTCAATTGACTCTTCTGCACGCCAGCCATACACGTGAGAACGTGATGCGGCATTACCAAAATTACCATCCAGCGTAAGGCACTCGCACATCTTTTTCGCTACTCGCGGATCAACAGGCGTAGTCGCTGAATAATCTAGATAAATCGGCAGTTTCATTGTAACTCTCCTCACGGTCTGCGCCTTATTCACTGAACGGTGGACGCTTGAATTTTATGTGCTGCACTCTGACTCTGGCGCAGTGCAACTTTTTGGATATCATGGCGTGCTACTAAATCAGCCAAACTGATACCGCTTAAGAAATCATGTATTTGTTTACTTAAATCACACCACAATCGGTGCGTCAGACACTCACTGCCATCTTGGCAATCGCCCTGACCTTGGCAGCGTGTCGCATCCACCGACTCATCGACGGCATCAATCACTTGAACAATTTGAATACTAGCAGGCTCATGCGCTAACTGATAACCGCCGCCTGGACCTCGCACAGAACTGACCAGCTCGCCGCGGCGTAATTTAGCAAAGAGCTGCTCAAGATAAGACAGCGAAATACCCTGCCTTTCAGAAATATCAGCCAAGGGTACAGGGCCGTCTTGTGCATTCAATGCCAAATCCAGCATCGCTGTAACGGCATAGCGGCCCTTAGTTGTCAGTCGCATAATACGCACCGCTGTAAGTAAATATCGACCTCAACTATGCTATAACCCAGCAAAAAGGTCAAGTATTAATCCCGATGATTACAGTCAAGATTAGCTGCCTCGCCGCTCGACCTCACAGCACAGCGCTGCAATCATTCGGACCTCGGCGGCTCAGGCGGCTCATCAGTATCCGCCGCTGCTTCATTCGGTGACGAACAAGGAAAAGCCGCATCCGGTAACTGCGGTAATTTTTTGCCTTGATAATCACTGCCCAGCTTATGCATCGCAGTACACATATCCTCTAAACGCTCTTCAACTGCAGCCAAATGATCAAGGATCTGCCCTATCGAGCGCGCTACTGGGTCTGGCATATCCTCACTCATACCATAAGCATCAAAACCAAAACGCTCAGCCAAAGCTTGTCGCTTCGCCTCCTGCTCATCACTGGTCTTCACTATAATCCGCCCGGGAATACCCACCGCCGTTGCGCCAGCCGGTACAGCTTTAGTGACGACTGCATTGGAGCCGATTTTCGCACCCGCCCCCACCGTAAAAGGACCCAGCACCTTTGCACCTGCACCGACCACCACACCATCTTCCAGCGTAGGATGGCGCTTACCTTTATTCCAACTGGTACCACCCAAGGTGACGCCTTGATACAAAGTCACATCATCACCGACTTCCGCAGTCTCACCGATCACAATACCCATACCGTGATCAATAAAAAAACGACGGCCAATTTGCGCGCCGGGGTGAATCTCAATGCCGGTCAACCAGCGCCCAAGATTGGACACCATGCGCGCCAACCACTTCCAGTCACGCACCCACAAGCCATGCGCCATGCGATGCAACCAAACCGCATGCAAGCCCGGATAGCAGGTCAATACTTCAAAGGCATTACGCGCCGCCGGATCACGCCGAAAGACACTTTGGATATCTTCGCGCACACCTTTAAACATGCTCACCTCGACGTTCAGCCACTTCACCACGTGCCGCTTTTTGTGTTTCAGTCAGAATGCCACGCAATATATTCACTTCTGACTTTTTCAACTGACTGCGCCCAAAAATACGACGCAAACGCGCCATGAGATGACGGGGCTTTTGCGGGTCAAGAAAATCGATATCCACTAAAGTCTGCTGCAAGTGCTGATAAAACAGCTCCAACGAATCATGCGTTGCCGGTGCTGAACCGAGCATACCCGTTGCTTCAACCTCAGGCATATGCGTGGGTTGCTGCGTCTCTTTCAGCCACGCCATACGCACTTCGTAGGTCAACACTTGCACAGCTGTGGCTAAGTTCAAGGAACTGAACTCAGGATCTGACGGAATATGAATATGGTACTGACAGCGCTGCAATTCACCATTGGTTAAGCCGGCATACTCACGCCCAAACACCAAGGCTACTTCGGCCTCATGATCAGCCTGATAGGTTTGCAAGCAACGCTCGGCGGCTTCACGCGGATCAAGTAACGGCCATGGAATACGACGGTCGCGCGCACTGGTTCCCAGTACCACACTGCAACCTTGCAGCGCCTCCTCTAGCGTCGCTACAACGCGTGCGCCTTCTAAAATATCATCTGCACCGGCGGCACGGGAGTTGGCATCGCGGTGCGGGTACTTCTCTGGATCGACCAACACCAAGGACTTGAGCCCCATATTTTTCATCGCTCGAGCCGCACCACCAATATTACCTGGGTGGCTGGTATTAACTAAAACCACGCGAATTTTTTCCAGCACAAGGCTCTCCAACGTTTTATCAAATACGGGTTATTGATCTAATAGTACACAAGCTTACCGAAGCCACTGCGATCGCGCCACGAAAAAGAACCCGCGAAGCGAACACATCTGTCAGAGTTTCTGTTAGAATTTGTAATCTTCTTTAACAACCTCCGGTGACTTTTCATGCAGCCAATGCTGAATATCGCGCTGCGCGCTGCTCGTAGCGCGGGTGAATTAATTGTGCGTTCAATCGAGCGCTTAGATACGATCTCAGTCAGTGAGAAAGACGCAAAAGACTTCGTCACCGAGATTGATCGTGCTGCAGAGCAGACCATTATCAATGCCATCCTCAAAGCCCACCCCGATCACGGCATCAATGCTGAAGAAAGCGGTCGCGTCGCTGGTAAGGGCGAAGGTGCAGACTTTGAATGGATTATTGATCCGCTGGACGGCACCACCAACTTTATTCGTGGCGTACCGCACTTTGCGGTGAGTATCGCCTGCAAATACCGCGGCCGCATTGAGCACGCTGTAGTGATCGACCCTATACGTCAGGAAGAATTTACTGCCAGCCGTGGTCGTGGTGCAGCCTTCAATGGTCGCCGCATGCGCGTCAGCAAACGTAAATCCTTAGATAACTCGTTATTAGCCACCGGTTTCCCTTTCCGCGAAGGCCAACTTGAGCACATGGACAATTATATGTCGATGTTCAAAGACCTCGCAGTACAGTCTGCAGGCATTCGTCGTGCCGGCGCTGCGAGCTTGGATTTAGCGTACGTTGCCGCAGGTCGCTACGATGCGTTCTGGGAATACGGTTTATCTGAGTGGGATATGGCAGCCGGCGCGCTATTGATTCAAGAAGCCGGCGGTTTAATCAGTGATTTCAATGGCGGACATGATTTCCTCGACAGCGGCCATGTGGTTGCTGGCGGTCCAAAATGTTTTAAAGCCGTACTGACCACGATTCAGCCGTTTGTACCACGCAGCTTTAAATAAACTCCGGTTTAAAACAAAAAAAGCGCCTTTAAAGGCGCTTTTTTTGTAAGAGATACATACTTTTGATCTTAACGTGCGGCGGCTGACAAAATCACACGGCCTTGTTCATCAAGCTCTAAACGACGACCTGGATCTTCATCCATACGCACCGTGCGCACTTTTCCATCCAACTCATAACTGACATCATAACCTGCTACTTTTTCGCTGATGTCGTACTGCGTACTGCAACGACGCTCGGTCGTGGTGTAGGTGTTATTTTGCTGCAGATGCTCTTGCGTTTTATTGCCGGCATAACCACCGCCTACCGCACCCGCCACAGTCGCAACTTTCTTACCGCGACCACCACCGACTTGATTACCTAACAAACCGCCGACCACTGCACCAACAGCGCTACCAACAATACGGTTATCGTCTTTAATCGGCTTGCGTTTAGTGACAGTCACATCACGGCATTCTTCACGCGGTGTTTTCACCGTTTCTTTTATCGGCTTCACAGCAACCACTTCAGCGTAACTGGGGCCGCTCATATAGTT
>CANRHT010000093.1 GCA_947630465.1 uncultured Pseudomonadaceae bacterium | reverse complement strand
AAGACGCCGACGCTCCCAGATTTGCCCGGATTGCCGAATGGTACATTAGGCGCGCCCAGCGATACCGGTCTTGGTGGTCTGCGCAATAACGCGATAGATACGGATGGCGGGCTTGGCTCGAATGCGGCAAATATGCCTGAGCTTGCGCCGCCAGCTGATGAAGGGCAGTTGCCTAATTTGTCTGACCCAGCAGCGCCACACATGCCTGTAGAACCCAGTGAGCAACAAGAACCACCGCAGCCACCTGCTATACCTGAGCAGCCTAATCCAGACTTTGAGCCGCCATTACTGGACGATGAACCCAGTCCTACTGCTCCTGTCGTGCCGGGTAAAAGTCTGCAGATTCCACCTGCTGCAAGTAATGGACAAGCTGATTTTCTCAACGGTAAATGGAAAGCGGGTGCAGGGATTCAAGATAAAAATACCGGTAAACCACTACGCCTTGAGTATGAGTTTAATAAAGGTAAAGGCCAAGTCACGGTTGAAGCGGCTGATGGCATGCGCTGTACCGGTGATGTTGATGCACAAATGGCCGACGGCAGTATGCGTATTCAGAGTTTAGGTCGAGCAGTTTGCCCTGATGGAACCAGCTTTGACATGCCTGAAATCACCTGCGCACCCGGTGCTACATCAGCAGCAGACTGTGTTGGAAACTATGCCGATACGCGTTTTCCTATGTCGATGCGAAATACTCAATAATTAGGGACTGATCAATAATGTTGCCTGAACTTACAAAATTTGACGAAACTATCACTTTAGTTAGCAATACTGGTATTCAGTTCATTGACTTAGGTTTGGCGTTACAAGTCAATAAAGAGCCCAGCGGCGAGTTTGTTAAACCCACCAACCACACCGTGACACGGCTGGCTTACAACGCAGAAGATGATTTTTATTATTACGATAAAACGCCAGAGCAGATTACTAATAATATTATTAGAAGTCAGCCCAGCTATGATTTACCTGTACAAGACAGCTTAGAGCTGTTCGACGGTCAGTGGTTGCCGTTACCGTTTTTGCGTTTTACCCGACCGCACACCTATGCTCAAGGCCCTTCGAACTGGGCGCGTATCCGCATTGTGAAGTTGGATGAGTTGGATCAGGATGGTAATAATTACCGTATTACCATCGCCTTTGATACCAACTTAATGGCAGATAACGAGTACTCGAATTACCTTGCTCCAAGCCCAACCGATATGAGCAGTGGCCTTATTTTTAAGTTGAGCATGGGGGTTGAGCAAACCAATTGGTTCTTTACGCAAGACTGGGTTAACAATTGGCTTGAAGATATTTTTAAAGAGAACTCAACTCATCTTGATGCACAAGAATTAGAAGAAGCACTGGATGCATACGAGCCACAGGCGCACATGCTCAACTTGCTCAGCCTGATTGCGCCGACCACTGTGCACAAAAAAAGCCCTACACAGCCAAAACTAAACATTCCAGCCGTTCGCTTTGTGAGTAGCAGCTTAAACTCAAAAACAGTGGTACCTGTGGACTTGGTTCTGGATGTAGGGAATTCACGTACATGCGGTATTTTGATTGAAAATCTGGGTGCTGGCAGCTCACGGTTAAACAGTAACTATATTTTGCAGTTACGTGATTTATCCGCACCGGAACATGTGTACAACAATGCGTTTGAAAGCCGTGTTGAGTTTACCCAAGCCGTCTTCGGTAGAGAAAACTTTGGTGTTAAGAGCGGGCGTAATGACGCATTTTTATGGCCCACTATTGCACGTGTCGGTAATGAGGCGGCTTATTTAGCCAGTCGTCGTCGCGGAACCGAGGGTTCTACAGGGTTATCCAGTCCAAAGCGTTATCTGTGGGATGAGAATCGTCATCAGTATCCTTGGCGTTTTAACTCGGCGTATGTGAAAAGTGACTCTGAAGCACAAGCCACAGCAGCACCTTTCTCGAGCTTGATCGATGAAGAAGGTCGCCCCTTACACTGTCTGGATGAGGATGATCGTTTTCCTGTTTTTATTCCTCATTACTCACGCAGTTCGCTGATGACATTTATGTTGGCTGAGGTGTTAACTCAAGCGCTGTGTCAAATCAACAGTCCTGCACAACGAGCGCGTCAAGGTCAGACAGAAATCCCCCGTCAGCTCAATAGCATTACCCTGACGGTACCACCGGGGATGGCGCAAGCTGAACGCTCGATTTTAAGCGATCGCTTAGAAGAGGCGATTGTTTTGGTCTGGAAAAGTCTAGGCTGGCATACGGGAGAGGAAAATCCATACACAGCGAAGGTTGATAAAAGCACGAACAACCCAGAACCCAGTGTGCCGCTACCAAAAACCAATGTGGAGTGGGATGAAGCCTCCTGCGGCCAGTTGGTGTACTTATATACTGAAATTAACGAGCACTTTGCCGGTCATCCCGAGCAGTTTTTTAAAGCCATTCGACGACCCGATAAACAACTGAACAACAGTGACGAGAACATCATCTTGGCATCCATTGATATAGGTGGTGGCACAACCGATTTAGTGATTACTGAGTACCAGCTTGAGCGGGGGCAAACCTCAGGCAGTAACGTTTCTATTGTGCCAAAGCAGTTGTTTCGAGACAGCTTTAAAGTGGCAGGTGACGACATTGTTTTAGATGTGATCCAAACCTTTATCGTGCGTAGCTTTAAAGTCGCTTTGCGGGCTAAGGGTGCTTCGGACGCTCAAGTTGATACATTACTGTCTATTATCTGCGGTAACAATCAGGTCAGCATGCAAAGTCAGATCTACCGTCAGCAATTGACCTTGCAAGTATTTGTGCCGATTGCGCTCAATATTTTAAAAATGTATGAAAAGTTTGATCTTGAAGAAATACAGACAGCGCAAACATTTAAATTTGCAGATCTCATGCCTGCTCCAGCCAGCCAATCCGTTAAAAGCTTTGTTGAAACTGAACTGCGCCGCAATTTAGGCAATACCAGTCTTGATTTTGACTTGCACAACATTGAAATCAGCTTTGATTTACGTGAACTGCATAGCAATTTTTTATCGGATAAAATAACTATCACTGAGTCGCTGTCAGGCTTATGTGAAGTGATTAACCAGTACCCATGCGATATGTTGCTGCTGACAGGGCGTCCATCACGCTTACCTGGGCTGCAAGCCTTTATCCGTAAGCTCTTGCCGCTGCATCCGGGGCGTATTTTGCCAATGCATAATTACCACACCGGTGGTTGGTACCCCTTCCATAAGAACGGCTTAATTGAAGATCCCAAAACCACAGCGGCGGTGGGAGCGATGCTCTGTATGCTGGCGGCAGATCGCAGCATTATGAACTTCTACTTTCATTCCTATGATTTAAAACCGTATTCGACGATTCGTTATTTCGGTGTGATCGATAAGAAAAACCATATCGGTGCTGGCGATGTGCTGTACGACAATATTAAAACTGCCGATGGCAAAATTCAGCTACCCACCGTTGACGGTAGTGAAGAAGGTGATCCGATCGCGCTGGAGTTTCGTGGTGACATACGGTTAGGTTTCCGCCAGTTACCGATTACACGCTGGTCGGCCTCACCGTTGTACACCTTGCGTTTGACTGAAGAAGGTCAGGCGCAGTTTACAAAAGTGACCATGCAGCATTCTGCTCCGGTAGTGAAGATCAGCTTTAAAGTGATTGATGACAATCGTGCAGGTAAAGGTCCTTATGCTGTGGTGAGTGACCGCTTAGCGATACATAGAGTTGAATGCGACACTGACAATGCAAACTTTAATGCGCGTAAGCATTTTGATCTGCAGCTCAACACCATGCTGGATACGGATATGGGCGAAACCAACTACTGGCTTGATAGTGGGAATGTAAAATGAGTAGGAATACATTAACGGCTAAGCAAAATGAGCTGGTAGCGAAATGGAATGCGATTTATCAAGGATCAGCGCATGCATTGAACTGGCTTGATGATGTACGCAGCACTGCACCACGAGTGGATGCGGAAGCGGATAGTTTAAATATTAAACTCTATCAAGCACGTAACCTTGCGCAGAGTCTCAAGCATGTGGCGAGCACGCCGATGACTGTTGGTTTTTTTGGGCTATCCCAAGCAGGTAAATCTTATCTGATTTCAGCGCTGGCGGCTGATCAAGCAGGCCAGCTGGAAACCAATGCGGGGCATGGTACTCAATTAAACTTTATTGAGCACTTTAATCCGGTTGGCAGTGGTAAAGAAGCCACTGGACTGGTGACACGTTTTACTTGCCAGCAACAACCTGCAGTGGACGACAATTACCCGCTGCAGCTGCGCTTGTTTCGTGAAATTGAAATCGCCATGATCTTGGCGAATGCTTGGTTCAAGGAGTTTGACCAAGAGCGTGTTGATTATCGCATTACTGATGAAGTGATTCAGCAGGCGTTGGCACCCTATGACAATCTGGATACCAGTACGCCGGTGCCGGGCGTCAGTGCTGAAGATATTGTTGCCTTTTTAGATTACATGCATGCCACGTCTAAAAATACAGCGAGTAAGCTTGAGGCTCATTATTGGCCGCGCTTAATAAAAATCGCACCTTACTTGAGTATCGCGCAGCGCGCGGATGTGTTTGCGGTGCTGTGGGGGCAGCAGCCATTATTGAAGCAGGCTTACATTCAGTTAAGTACAGCTCTGCATCAGCTTGGTTTAGCGCGCACAGTGTATGCGCCGACCAGTGTGCTAGTACAACAGGTGGGTGAGCACCTTAAGCAAACTAACAGCATCATGAACGTTGATACGCTCAGTTTACTGCTATCACCCCGTGATATACCCGTGCAGGTACGGCCAGAAATCAATGGGCAATCTGGCAGCCCAGCGACTATTTTAACCGCGCAGCTAACCGCTTTAACTTCTGAAATGGTTTTTCCGCTCGCCAGTGCACCGGAAGACGATATCGTCAAAAAAGTCGATTTACTGGACTTTCCTGGCTATCGCACCCGCGAGCAATTGGTCAACATCGAAGATGCGGTAGAGGCTGACTCTGATAGCAGCCCCGTTGCGCGTTTATTGTTGCGCGGTAAGGTGGCTTATCTGTTTGAGCGTTATACAACATCGCAAGAAATGAGCGCTTTAGTGATGTGTACCAGCTCATTTAAACAAAGTGAAGTTGTTACCGTAGGCCCCGTCTTAACTGACTGGATCGAGAATACTCAAGGCGCCACACCTGAGGAGCGGCAGGGGCGTTGCGGTTTGATTTGGGCGCTGACCATGATGGATGGTTTTATTGATAACGGACTGAACTTAAGCGCCGCTAATATCCCGGAACACTGTGAAAACATGATGAAGCTGACCATGATGGAACGCTTCGGTAACTTACCCTGGATGCAAGAGTGGTCAGCACGTCAGCCGTTTAACAATACTTTTTTAGTACGCAAACCTCGCCTTAAAACCAGCTTTATTCAACTCGATACGCAAAAGAGTGAAGAGGGTTTTGCCCCGCAAGCTGAGGGTGAATTGCAGGTTTTGCGTAGCGCGTTTATTGCCACGGATGCCGTCAAGCGCCATATCGCGCAGCCTGCAGAAGCGTGGGACGCCATGCTAGGTCTGAATGATGGTGGTATTAGTCTGTTCAGTAGCAGCTTCAATGGTATTGCTAATATCGACTTTAAGCTGGCGCGTCTCGAAGAACAGTGGCAAAAACTCAATCACACCTTGAGTTCAACCTTTGAACGCTGGTATCAAAAAGATGGCGATGCAGCGCTGGCACAAAAGCGTCTTAAAGCTCAGCGTATTTTGGCGAGCTTAGGGCAGGATAGGGCATCAGTTGGTCAGCTACTGCATTATTTGACAGTGCCAGATGAGGTGCTGCGTAACCTTTATCTCAGTGGTATTTACGAAACCCAAAGCCAAGCTGAAGACACTGCAAGCGAAGCTCCACAGATTAATTTCTTTGGCAATGATAGCGGTTTTGATTTTGGTGGTTTTGGTAGCGATGAGCCTCTCGTGCCTGTTAAGCAGACCGCAACTTATAACGAAAATAGCAGTGAGTTTCGTTTTGCTAAAGCGGCATTCAGTGCGTGGGTAAGCCATCTGCGCGCCACCGCCGAGCGTACCCAGCTACTTAAATCATTGTTCCGTGCTCCAGAAGCAGTGGCTGATTTGGTGGATGAGATCGTCATCGCCAGCTACCGCTTTAATATGCAGGAAAAGCTCACTCAAGCGCTGTTAGCCCATAATGAAATTGGCAGCCGCCGCGAGCAAACCGTAGAGAAACAAGTGCTGACACTGCAAGTGATACTGCAAGACTTTGTTGCTTGGTTTGGTTGTTTACACCTGCCACTTGAGCAGCGTGCTGGGCGTTTACAAAATCGACCGGGTAAAGTGTTTGATTTTTACCCGCAAAATAGCCCCGCTGATTTACCGAACCTGCCCGAGCAAGCACCTGAACTGGGATTGCAATACCAGTTTGATTGGTTTTCTGCGTTTCACGACACCACAGAAGCCAACGCTGGGCAGAAAGACGGCAGCGACATCACCCTTGAGCAAAACAACGCCCTTGGCGCTGTATTAGACACATTTAAGGCACCTGCACTATGAGTATTAAAGTTGTTATTAAGCCGTTAGAACCCAATATTCCTGGCCAAGCGCAAATGCGTATTAAAAACTGGGATGCTGAGCCAAGCGGCTTGGAGTTTAAGGTTCAGCGCAATCAAGATATGGGCTATTTGAACGGTGCTTCGAGTCAGTGGAGCAATAGTGAATATTGGTTTAAGTTGATCTCAGTCACACAGGACGCTGAAGGTTTACTGATTCATATCGGTGCTGACTTACTTGACCCACTACTTGAAAATATCAATGCAAACTATGCTGTCACCTTGCGTAATGCGCAAGGCGCTGCAAGTAATGGGCGTCTAAAAGTGAATGCAGGCATATTGCCCAGTTCTGCACTTGGGGGCAGTAAAGCGCATGAGGCTTCTGGCGTATTAGCAACCTCAACACCGGTGATGCCAGTACCGCCTGCTGCTGATTTAGAACTTGAGCTTGAGCTTGACCCTGAGCCGACACCCGCTCCAGAGCCAGCAGCTGAGCCCATTGTTGAGCCTGAACCCACTCCAGAGCCTATTGCCGCAGCTGAGCCAGCATCCAGCCCAGCGCCCCAAAAAGGCAAAGGTAAAATTATTCTGCTGGCGTTGTTGGGTGTGTTCTTTATTGCACTCTTAGCCGCGCTAGGTTGGTGGTTATCTCAACAAAACATACCCGGTTTGGGTAATGGTGCCTCCAGCGCTCCTGCTGCTGATAGCGCTGCCGCACTCGATCCTGCAGAGCTGGATCCCGTTCAAAATGCAGATACAGATATGGATACTGATGTCAGTGCCAACCCTGAGCCAATGACCGGCGCCGTGAGCGCAAGCGGCGGTTGTGCGCTGGACAACATGGGCACAATGGATGATCTGCAGTTTATACAGAGCTGCTTGCAAGAGACGCAAGACAGCAATACTTTGCTCGCGGTGATTCAACACGCTAAAGCCAATAACCATTGCGGTATTGCTCAGCGTTTATACGCCAACCGCGCACAGTCGGGTGACAGCATCATTGCTGTGGCCTA
>CANRHT010000092.1 GCA_947630465.1 uncultured Pseudomonadaceae bacterium | reverse complement strand
GCGTCAATAATAATACGGAGAGTAGTCTTATGACCGCAACAGTACGTATGACCAATTTGTTTTTACAGTTGGGTTTGGATGCAACGCCAGAAGGTGTCGCGCGCTTTATCAGTGAGCATCGCTTGCCTGATGAGATCAATGTCCTCGATGCTGATTTCTGGAATGATGGTCAGCGTCAATTACTTAAAGAGCTCTTGTGCTCAGATGGTGAGTGGGCGCTGGTTGTTGATCAACTCAATGAAGCCTTGCGAGCACCGCAAGCTTAAGCCCGTCCTTTAGTGTAAATTGATCACTTAGCACAACGTGTGTTAAGTGATCGTTACTATTAAGCCTCTTATGCTGTATCAGTACGTATATTGATGCGCTCTGCGTCTAGAGCGAGAACTGCTTCACATTCATCATTTTAATTCTATCCTATGCTAATGCATCTCGTATCGCTGGTCGGTTTGCCGAGCAACATCGATAGCGTGTTTTGATCAACTTAACAGGGTTAATCTGAAATTTAGATTAAGGAAGATAGATGAAATCAATACTCAGTACAGCTGCACTGCTGATAATGGTTGTGCTACAAATAACAGCTTGCAGCACAGGTTTTGGCAGTGATGGGCGGCGTGGCGTGTCCAGTAGTTTAGTGGATTACCTGTACCCTGAAGGGCAAGTGCCGCCACAATATGAAGAAACAGTTCCTCATTTGCGTTTGCCTTTAACCGTTGGTTTGGCTTTTGTGCCCAGTCAAAAAAATAGTGGTTTAGGTTTGTCTGAAGCGAAGAAAATGCAACTGTTAGAGCAGGTTAAGCAGAACTTTGCCGGGCTGGATTACGTACGCGACATCAATATTATTCCTGAAACCTATATGCGCTCATCCAAAGGTTTTGAAGGGGTGGGGCAGATTGCACGTTTGTACGGTCTGGATGTGGTGGCGTTGGTGTCTTATGACCAGGTTGCTGTGAGTTCGGAAACTAAAAGCTCATTGCTGTATTGGACTATTGTTGGGGCGTACTTGATTAAGGGTAATCAAAACGAAGTCACCACTTTTGTCGATACAGCGGTGTTTGATGTGAACTCACGTAAAATGCTCTTGCGTGCCCCTGGTGTGAGCGAAACTAAACGCTCCTCGACCTTAGTTGAGGTGGATCAAGTCAATCGGGCGACGCGCAGTGCAGGTTTTGAGCTGGCTATGGCTGATATGACCAACAACTTAGCTGTTGAGCTTGAGCGCTTTAAGCAACGAATTAAAGAAGATAAAAGTGTTCAGGTATCGCGCCGTAGCGGTTATGGCGGTGGCGGTGCTCTACAGTGGCCACTCATTCTTGTCTTAACTGCTTTGGCCTTATGTGTTGTGGCCAGAAGAACGCGTCGTGCTGCTCAGCAAGCGCGCTAAAAATATTGGTCTAGTTCTGTTTGTACTGTGCTGGATAGGGCTGCAGTACGGCGCTGCAGCCCTTGAGTTTGATCGCCAACGTATCTTAAGCGGTCAGCTGTGGCGTCTATGGACGGGACACTTTGTACACAGCCACTGGCTGCATTTTTCTCTTAATGGCGCTGCTGTATTGGCACTCTACGTTATTTTTATTGAGCGTTTTCGAGTGTCTGATGTGCTGCTGAGTATGCTGCTTTTCCCCTTAGTCATCAGTTGCACTTTACTCATCTTCTACCCTTATCTTGCATGGTATAACGGCCTTTCTGGGGTTTTGCACGCTGTTGTTGGCTATGCTTGCATACGTTTTGCCTTTACGCGAAGTGGTTGGTATGGACTTGGGTTTTTCATCCTGTGG
Organism: uncultured Pseudomonadaceae bacterium; assembly: GCA_947630465.1. GTDB lineage: Bacteria > Pseudomonadota > Gammaproteobacteria > Pseudomonadales > Pseudomonadaceae > Denitrificimonas. The sequence continues at coordinate 5,752 of CANRHT010000092.1, read as the reverse complement.
GGTAAAGTATTACTTGAATTGCTGCAGCATTATCAAGGTTATAGCTATGAACTGGCCGGTATGATGGTTATCACACAAGCCCATTTTATCGGTGCGGTGGTGGGCACGCTCATTGGTTTAGTAGTGCTGTTAAAGCCTTGTTTGGAGAAGCAATACACAGCTATGACTGGGTTGAGGTGAGTTTTACTGTCTTCAAATTATGGCTAGATAGGTTGTTTTTAAATATAATATGTACGGGTAAAATCATACTAAAGTAGCCCAGCTTTAACTGCCCTAGCACTTTTGTTCAGCGCTAGAGGCGTTATGATCAAGGTGCATCGTGCCCGCGGTTGGCGCAGGCATTGAAGACATCGAGGCTACGCTTATGATTTATGCACAACCTGGAACTCAAGGCTCTCTGCTCACGATCAAACCACGCTATGGCAATTATATTGGTGGTCAGTTTGTACCACCGGTCAATGGCGACTACTTTAACAACACCACACCCGTTACCGGTGCTGACTGTGGTGAGTTTCCACGCTCTACAGTGGATGATATTAACTTAGCCTTAGACGCTGCTCATGGTGCAGCAGCGGCTTGGGGTAAAACATCAGCGCAAGATCGCGCGCTCGTATTGCTCAAAATTGCTGATCGCATTGAAGCCAATCTTGAGTTATTAGCCGTCACAGAAACCTGGGATAACGGTAAGGCTATCCGCGAAACGCTCAACGCAGATGTACCTTTGGCCGCCGATCATTTCCGCTATTTTGCCGGCTGTATTCGCGCGCAAGAAGGCACTGCCGCTGAAATTAATGAACACACCGCGGCGTATCATTTTCATGAACCCTTAGGCGTTGTTGGGCAAATTATTCCATGGAACTTTCCACTACTTATGGCGGCCTGGAAGTTAGCCCCAGCGTTAGCGGCTGGTAACTGCGTGGTGCTCAAACCAGCTGAGCAAACGCCGCTGTCGATTACCGTGCTGATGGAATTGATTGGCGATTTACTGCCAGCGGGCGTGTTAAACGTGGTGCAAGGTTTTGGGCATGAAGCGGGTGAGGCGCTGGCAACCAGTACACGCATTGCGAAGATTGCTTTCACCGGATCAACACCGATTGGTTCGCGCATTATGCATGCTGCAGCAGAAAACATTATCCCCAGTACGGTTGAGTTGGGAGGTAAATCGCCGAATATTTTCTTTGAAGATATTATGCAGGCGGAACCCGCTTTTATTGAGAAAGCGGCTGAAGGTTTAGTCTTGGCATTCTTTAATCAAGGTGAGGTGTGCACCTGCCCATCGCGAGCGCTGATTCAAGAATCAATTTACGAACCCTTTATGGCTGAAGTCATGAAGAAAATTAAACAGATCCGCCGCGGTAACCCGCTCGATACCGAGACGATGGTGGGCGCGCAGGCATCCTCTCAACAGTTTGAAAAAATCTTATCCTATATGGACATTGCGGCTGAAGACGGTGCTGAAGTGTTGACGGGTGGTCAAGTTGAAGCGCTGGACGGCGAGTTTGCCCAGGGGTACTACATTCAGCCCACGCTGCTCAAAGGCCATAACAAAATGCGTGTCTTCCAAGAAGAAATTTTTGGACCTGTAGTGGCGGTCACCACCTTTAAGGATGAAGCAGAAGCGCTGGAGATTGCTAACGATACAGAATATGGCTTAGGTGCCGGTGTATGGACGCGCGATATCAATCGTGCTTACCGCATGGGGCGCGGCATTAAAGCCGGGCGGGTCTGGACGAACTGTTACCACCTCTATCCGGCGCACGCTGCCTTCGGCGGTTATAAAAAGTCAGGAGTGGGGCGTGAAACCCATAAAATGATCTTGGATCAGTACCAGCAAACTAAAAACCTTTTGATCAGTTACGACATCAATCCGATGGGCTTTTTCTAAGCTTGTCATCACGAGCCTGCACAGTTTTGTGTGGGCTCGCTCTATCGTTATGTGCTGTTTTTCGTGCGATTTATGCAGTATGACCTTTGAATATGTGAACCCATTCACATATTCAAAGGTAATTTTGACAAGCTGAAAATACCGTCTATTTTTAATTCTGTAACAGCTCAAAAGTACTTAAATAATACGGCTGAGGTTACTTATATAAACAAGCACAAGGATGTTATCTATGCGTAAGAAAATTGTTAATACGTTATTAGCGGCAGCACTGGGTGCGGGTAGTTTATTCGCCGTTGCTGCTGAGCCTAAAGCTGAAACGGGTGTGCAAGCAGTGGCAATGGTTGAGCAACCCGGCGTCAATATCAATACTGCAGATATTGAAACGCTAACACGCGAACTCAATGGTGTAGGTGCCGCTAAAGCCCGCGCGATTGTTGAGTTTCGTGAGGCACATGGCGCTTTCGCTACAGTGGATGAGTTGCTGGAAGTGAAGGGTATTGGTATGGCCATACTGGAAAAAAATCTTAATAAATTAACTGTTAAATAAAAACACAATAAAAAGAGACGTAAAAGTTAGATGCACTGGTACGGATGCACAGTGTGGCGTGAAACTAAGGGACTGATGTAACAGGTACAACAGGAGTTGTGCTCTACAAGAACAGGGATGTTATACAAGGAAGTAACAGAGTGTGTAGTGCTGAATACACACTCAGGGTAATAAAGGGGGAGACTGACATTGCTATACAGCGTGCAGTCTCCAAATTACCTGATGCTATTCAATATGCGTATATCTGCAATGTTTCGGGTAAATTCCAAGTTAATAAAATGGCTAACGCCAGCAGTACACTGGGGATAATAATTTGCCAGTGCTGTTTTTTTAGCGCACGCATTGGCTGCTTGATCTGTACCCAGAATAAGCTGATAGAACAGATCACGCTGGCTAACAGTGCACCAGCTAAAATATCAGTTGGCCAATGTGCGGTTAAATACACGCGTGATAAGGCGATAGAAATAGCAGGGATCAATGCCGTTAACAGCCATAAAACCCGCCAACGCTGGGGTTGTTGACGACTTGCCAAAACACCCAGAACTAGAAAAAAAGCAAAGCCAGAAGCGCTGTGACCACTGGGGAAACTGAAACTTGTTAAGGACTCCAGTAAGACATCAGGGCGAGGGCGCTCAAAAAAGTGTTTGAGTACGTTATTACTGATCGCGGTGGTCAATAAAGTAGCGGCGCTAAATATCAGCGCGCGATACTGCTTAAAAATAAACAGCAATACGCACAGCAGCGCACTCAGCGTCAGTTGCGTAGAAAAATCGCCCAGTCGTGTGATAACCACCATCGTTTGATCAAGCCAAGGAGTGCGTAATAATTGGCTGAGGTCGTGTAAATAACTGTCTACTACAGCGAAGCTTTGCCAGTTGAGCATCAAAGCAATGAATGCGATGCCGTAGGCGCAAGCACTGATTAAACTACTGTTACGCCAGCCGCGCAGACAACCCCATAAGCTGACAAGGCTGCACAGAGCTAAACTGAGAACAATCCAGCCGGCTTGCCACCAAAAACCTTGCGGCGGTGAGAGTTCAAGTGCGGCACCTACCAGCCAGCCTGGAATAATATAAGCCAGCGCCCAGCCTGCAGCAGCAAAAAAGCTAACAGTCGCAAATTGCGTATAAGGCATTGATAGCATGCCAGCCAGTAAAGGTAGGACAGGGCGCAATGGGCCGATAAAACGTCCAACCAATAAGCTTAATGCACCATAACGCTCAAAGTGCACCTGTGCGTTAATCAGCCACTCAGGATGGGTGCGTAATAAGGGCAACTTGGGTACTTTATGCTGCAAGCGATAGCCCAGGGCGTAAGACAAAGCATCCCCACACAATCCCCCCAGCCAAGCTAAGAGTAAAACACTCAGTAAGCTCAGAGAGCTCGTACCCGCAATCACCGCAAGGCCAAACATCAATAACACACCGGGTAAGACAATACCGACCAGCGCCAGACACTCTAAAAATGCCGTGATAAAAATAGCCGTGCCAAGCCAGTAGGGACTGGCTTTTGACCATTCAAAAATAAGGTTTATTAAGTCATTCATAATCAATATGTTTAATCATTGCGCAGACAAGCCTGACGCATCATGGCGTTGGCGTCCAGCCTTGGTGATTTTTCAGCTTAAGAGTGTATGTATTTGGCGGTTTAACAGTGCTTGTCCAGGCATCTAGTGTGTTGAGCGCTAAGCAAGGTTGCTCAAGGATCATGCTCGCGACACAACAATGAATTCAGCTATGTTAAGGTAGAAAGCCATTTTAGGCTTAGACATATTCCATGTTAATTCCCTTTGAACAGCTATCACCTGACACCTTAGCCGGTTTAATTGAAGATTTTGTTACCCGTGACGGCACTGATAATGGTGATGAAACGCCATTGCAGATACGCATTGAACGCGTGCAGCATGCATTGGATAAAAAACAAGCTGTTATCGTATTTGATGTGGAAAGCCAGCAATGCCAGTTATGTTTGCGCCGTGATGTGCCCAAAGAATGGCTGGACGATTTAGAGCAGTTAACTGCAACGCCTTAAGTGTCTGGATCTGCAGTCCTATGTTAAAGCTGGAAATGAACTGGAACTTGTAGGCAATATTTGTAGTCACATTGAGTGACAATGTTTTATTTGGAGAAAAACGTGAAGAATAAATACCTAACAACGCTATGCGCTGCCGCAGCCATTGTTGCTTTAGCCGGTTGCGCCTCACCTACTGTGATCACGTTAAAAGATGGCAGCCAGCTTGAAACCACTAACAAGCCTTCATACGATGAAGACAGCGGTTTTTATGAGTTTAAGCAAATTGATGGCAAGCCAGTACGTATCAACAAAGACGACATTCATACCATTAAAAAAATGTAATACAGTTCCCAACAGCGCCTGCATAAGGCGCTGTATGTTTCCGTTCCTGTTTCTATAACCGCAACCGCAACCGCAACTGTAGCTTTAGGTCGACACTTTAGGGTCGACACCCAACCTTCACACAACCACAACCACGTTTCCGTCCAATATTGCTCTGCTAAGCACAGCTTAAGGGCACAATCTACAGCGTTTTCTGCGCTTTAATAGCCTTAACCGCTTGAATCCACGCAGGATCAAGTGTCTGTTGCTCTGCCTCGATGCTCAGTTCTTGCATCAGTGACTTATGCTGATCCACTTCATGTACCATTTGGCTGATTTCACTGGTATTACCATCGAGTTGGTGCATCTGCATTAAGCCTAAATGATAAAAACGCAACAGCTTAATCGCCGCATGATTATGCTCGGTAACGCCAGCAGTGACATGGTGCATCACGTTGGTCACGCTCATGAGGCTACGCTTGAGCCTCCAGCCGTACATGTTGGCTGCCATCCAGCTTTTCTTGTTAAATATCTGACGTACTAAGCCTGCAGTCAGTATCACGCCTGCCACGACTCCCGCTAAATTTAAGCGAAAATTATCCCCACCGGCTTCACCAAACAACATCACTAATGTGCTGGAGAACAGCATCGCTAAGACAATAAAAACCGCAATGATAATCCAGGTTGCTTTACGGGTTTGCTGGCGGTATTGCTCGGGGTTTATTGTGCTAAGAGTGAAACAAGCGACCGAGTTAGCGGGCGGGGTTTTATCAGTTGATGCTGAATCATGCATAAAATATAACGCTCAAAGTTGATGTTTGGCTAAGCATACAGCAGAGCACTTGCCCAGTGCATGAGGTGCGGCTGTGTATGGAGGTATTTGTCGTGATTAAAGGAAAGGTATAAACGACCTCTTAGCTGCGCAAAATAGACAATGTTACAGAGGCCAATACCGCATAGCGCGCGGTTTTTGCCACGCTGACCAG
>CANRHT010000091.1 GCA_947630465.1 uncultured Pseudomonadaceae bacterium | reverse complement strand
AACTCCTGGCCGTTGGCCACGCACTCCGCCGACATCTCAGAGTGCTGCTGATTGGCCACTAACAAGACATTGGTATCAATCACCACTTTACGCATAGCCACAGCCCTAATTATTCTGCTGACGTTTACGCTGCACGGCGGCCATCGCGCGTGCGGCGATATCGGTCATTTCATCACCAAATAAATTCTCCGGCCAATTGGCAATCTCGCCATAAGTATCCACTTCTAGGCGCTCAACCTGCACCTGCGATTCTGAGCGGCTGCAGAAATACAAGGCTACGTCGGTGTGACTGATCACACCTTCAGCGATGCGCCGCTGTAAGCGATTGAGGAAATGTTCAGAATGACTCTCGACAACCAACTGTACATTGCGTGCGTGTCCATTTTCTGTGGCTTGGGCGGCGGCAATCAGCATATCGGCCAAGCCTGCTTGCACCAGCGAGTGCAAATGAATCTCAGGCTGCTCTAGCCAGACGGTCGAATTGGGCTGCGCATAAAACGCCTGCACAATCACCGGTAATAACTGTGAGACGCCAAACCCTAAATCCGCTAAATTCACTTCAGCAGCAGCCGCATGATTTTTTAACAGTGCTTGATACTGATCACTGACACCGGGCACCGGCTGAATCGAAAACTCACTGGCAACCCCCATCTGCTGCAACCAGTAGGCAATGCCTTGGGCAAAAGGCAACTCAGCGTGCTGCGGCGCAAATTGCAGAGTGCGCTCTTGTGCGGTTGCCGCCAAGATGGCTGCTACGGCCGTTTCACCGGCACGCCCAACATTATCTGGCACCTCGCCGGCCCATGGATAATGGCGCTGCGGTGCTACTCGCAGCGCTGCTAAGGCCTGAAAGTCAGTTAAAATGGCTTCTGTTTGTTCAGCAAGCGCCTGCAAAAAAGACAGCTCTGCGCCTTGCGTGGCTGGAAATTGATAAAAACGCTCAGGGCTGTGCATATCGGCTAAAGCAATGCTGTAGTTCAGCACCTGTGGCGACTTCACTTGCACCTGCAATTGATCCGGCTGACTGCTGCAATAGCTGACACGCAACTGCTCCTGCGACGCTAGATCAGCGCGGTAACAGATGCTCTGCACACAAGGTTGCAGATTGTCATCGGCCAACACGCTCACCTGCAAACGCAGTGCATCGATCTGCAGTGGCGTATGTTCAATCACATCATGCAGCTCCAGCGTCTCCGGCAAACGCCACTGCAAAGTAAACTGCAGCGGCTGATCCACTTGGGCATGATGCAGGTTCTGCGCAAAAGAGCCTAAATTAATCAAGCTGTGCGCATCACCAAAATTCAACGGCTGCTGCACTGACTGAGACATGGCACTTTGCTTAAGCGTCAACAGCAACTGACCCAGACTGCTTTTACCGACGTTATTCTCACCAAAAAACACCGTGAGAGGCGCTAATTGAATGGTGCCGCTGTCTTGCCACGCTTTAAAATTTTGAATCTGCCATGCTGTCAACATAGTCGCCGCACTCCTTTTTCACAGTCACAGATTGATCATCACAATAGCATAGCGGCTGCCCAACCAAACCCAAGCAGCGGCACGTTATAATGAATAAAAGTCGGTACTACCGTATCCCAAATGTGACTGTGCTGCCCGTCCATGTTTAAACCTGACGTGGGACCCAAGGTTGAATCCGAAGCCGGTGAGCCCGCATCACCTAAAGCACCAGCGGTACCCACCAAGCTGACAATCGCCAGTGGGCTAAAGCCTAACTGCATGGCTAAGGGCACAAAAATCGCCGCAATAATCGGCACTGTGGAGAAAGAGGAGCCAATGCCCATGGTGATCAGCAAGCCCACCAGCAGCATTAAAATCGCGCCTGTGGCTTTGCTTTCGCCAATCACACCAACTGAGGAATCCACCAAGGTTTGGATTTGCCCCGTTTCGCGCATCACTTCAGCAAAACCTGAAGCGGTAATCATAATAAAGCCAATCATGGCCATCATTTTCATACCGTCAGTAAACAGATCATCCGACTCTTTCCAGCCCACGACACCAGATACGGAAAACACCACAAAACCGACTAAGGCACCGAGTACCATCGAATCCAGCCACAACTGCACCACAAAGGCTGCAATCACTGCGGCGCCCGCGGCCAGTAAGCTTTTCGCATTGTAACTGCTGCTCGCCGAACCGACCTCGCCTTGCGCAACTTCTTGATACACGCGCTTTTTACGGTAGCTGAATAACACCGCCACTAATAAACCAAACAGCATACCGGCGGCTGGAATCATCATGGCTTGCATCACATTGATGCCCGTCACATCAGCGCCACCTTTAGCCACGTTTGCCAGTAAGATTTCTTTGAGGAAGATCCCACCAAAACCCACCGGTAAAAACATATAGGGCGTAATCAAACCAAACGTCAGCACACAAGCCACTAAGCGGCGATCAAGCTGCAAGCGTCCCATCACATAGAGCAACGGCGGCACTAACAAGGGAATAAAGGCGATATGAATGGGCAAAATATTTTGCGAGGACATCGCCGCGACTAACAGCACCATGATCAACATCCACTTGACCACCTCAGTGCCCTTGCCATCTTGACGACCGACCATCTGCAGGATTTTCTCAGCCAGCACATTGGCCACACCCGACTTACTGATGGCCACAGCAAAAGCACCCAACAACGCATAAGACAGCGCAACTTTCGCGCCGCCACCTAAGCCGTCATGGAATGCTTTAAGGGTTGTTTCAATCCCCAGCCCTGCGATTAAGCCACCCACCACAGCGCCGATAATCAACGACACCACCACGTGTACACGTAATAAACTCAGTACGAGCATCAGCCCGACTGCAGCAACAACTGCGTTCATAACAGTCCTATTTAGTGAATCAATATGAGTGCATGCAAGTGCTGCATACCCTGTAAGGCGCACAGTTTACACCGCTCAAACCAAGAATAAACGCTTGTTTGACGGCGCTGCGGGCTAAAGCCAATCACCCAAGGCGCAGAGCCTGTTATTATGCGCGGCTTTTACTCTTCTATTTTTAACATCTTGATGCTGGAGCTTTAGATGCTCGCTATCCCTTGGATTGAGCTGATTGCCGCAAGTTTAGGTGCACTGTCGGTGTACTTAATGACTCAGCAAAAACCCGCGGCCTGGCCCACAGGTGTGCTGATGGTGCTGCTGTACATTTGGATTTTTTATGATGCGCGCCTGTATTCAGAAATGCTGCTGCAAGTGATTTATGTGGGCTTACAACTCTATGGTTGGTGGCAATGGTTACGCGGCGGCAGCCAACGGCAAGGGCGCACCGTCAGCAGTTTAAGCGCACTGGGAATCAGCCAAGGTTTATTAGCCGGCGCCACTATCAGCCTGCTCTTAGGCGTGGGCATGAGCCACTACACCGACGCTAACCTGCCTTGGCTGGATGCCGCGTTAACCGGTTTTAGTTTAACGGCTCAATATTGGATGGCGCACAAACGCGTGCAATGCTGGCTGCTGTGGATTGTGTTGGATGTGATTTACGTGGGCATGTTTATCAGCGCCGAGCTGTACCTGACGGCTATTTTATATATGTTTTTCACTGCGCTGGCGGTGTATGGCTGGTTGCAGTGGCGTTTAAATCTAAGGCCTGCGCTGTGATTGTTGTGGTACTCAGCGGCCCTGAGTCGGCGGGCAAAAGCACCTTGTGCGCAGCATTGGCACAGCGTTTCAATGCGCCTGTAGTCAAGGAATATGTGCGCGAATTTATCGAGCATCAGCAGCGCGATACCTGCTACGCCGATATCAGTCCCATTGCCCAGCAGCAATTGCAACGTGAGTTAGACGCGCGCGCACAGTGCCCAGCCTTGCTGCTGCTGGATACGCACTTATTGAGCAATAAATTATGGAGCGAGGTGTTGTTTAACAAGAGTCCAGCATGGATTGAAAGCACACTGCTTGAGTTGCCTTACGATCTAATTGGTTTACTCAGCCCCGAGGGTTTGCCTTGGCAGGCCGATGGCCAACGCTGTCAGCCTGATTTACTTGAGCGCCAGCAGTTTCATCAGGCTCTTAATGCCTGGCTGCAAACGCATCAACAACCGATACTGCACCTGACTGGCAGTTGGCAGGCTCGCTATATGCAACTTGAATCAGCTATCAGCGCACTGTTAAATAACCACACCAGTACATCGTCCTCTTCAACCACGAGACCACTCTTATGACCAGCCCACATGCTCATGATCCATTGCACGGTGTAACTTTAGCAGTGATTGTTAATCGCTTAGTTGCGCACTACGGCTGGGAGGAATTGGCCGAGCAGATTCCGATCAATTGCTTCAAAACCGACCCTTCAGAGAAGTCCACATTGAAGTTTTTACGCAAAACTCCATGGGCACGCGAGAAGGTTGAAGCCTTGTACATTAATACGTTCTTCTAACAACACGCCATCACGCAGATGCAAAATGGCGTGCTTTGCGCTTACTCAGCTGCTGTTTCAGCCACGATATGTGTACCGGCTTGTCCGGATAACAACGCCAATGCTTCAGATAAGCGGCCAATAGCACTGAAACCACCGGAAGCTGCAAAACTGCAGGCCGCGGTAATTTTAGGTCCCATCGAGCCCACTGGAACATTGAGCGCATCACCTTGACTGACGGTTAAGGTCTTTAACATCTGCGCTTGAGGCGTACCAAAATCTTGATACACCGCTTCCACATCAGTCAGCAACAATAACGCATCAGCGCCCAATTGCTTGGCTAAAAACGCGCTGGATAAATCTTTATCAATCACCGCCTCAATGCCTTGCAAGTTATTATCAGCATCACGCACGACTGGAATACCACCGCCGCCGTTGCAAATCACCACGACGCCTTGCTTCACCAATAACTTCATCACCTGCAAATCAGGGATATCAATGGGTTTGGGTGAAGCCACCACGCGGCGCCATTTATCACCGTCTTGGGCGATCTGCCAACCGGCTTGTTCTGCACGCTGTTGCGCTTCGGCTTGACTGTAGACTGGACCAATATATTTGGTCGGCTTAGTAAAAGCCGGATCATGCAAATCCACTACCACTTGAGTGAGCAAGGTCACAATGGGCTGCGCATGCTGCAATTCGTTTTCCAGCTCTTGCTCGATCAAATAGCCAATCATGCCCGCTGTTTGCGCACCGAGCACATCCAGCGGATAGCTTTCATCTGGCTTATAGGCATCGTTTTGCAAGGCTAATAAACCGACTTGCGGGCCATTACCATGGGTAATCACCAACTGATGCCCCGCACGGACAATATCCGCCAAGGCGCGCACGGCAACCTTGACGTTGTCCCGTTGAATCTGCGCCGTAAGCGGCTGACCGCGCTGTAATAACGCATTGCCACCAAGGGCTGCCACAACCAACATAATAATTATCCTAAAGTTGCTACCAATACGGCTTTAATCGTGTGCATACGGTTTTCTGCTTGAGCAAAAACAATCGATGCTGAGCTTTCAAAGACGTCTTCAGTCACTTCCATGGCATCAATGCCAAAGTTCTGCTGAATCTCTACGCCCATCGCTGTTTCAGTATTATGAAAAGCCGGCAAACAGTGCATAAAACGCACACGTGGATTACCGGTTTTCGCCATCAGCGCGGCATTGACTTGGTAAGGCATTAACAGCTCAATGCGCTCGGCCCACTTCTCTTGTGGCTCACCCATCGACACCCAGACATCGGTGTAAACAAAGTCAACACCCTTAACGGCGCTGTCGATATCTTCCGTGATGGTAATACGCGCGCCCGTTTGCTCAGCGATAGCGCACGCTTCATCTTGCACATATTGCTCCGGCCAACAGGCTTTAGGCGCGCATAAACGCACATCCATACCCATTTTTGCTCCGCCGATTAACAAGCTGTTGCCCATATTGTTAGCGGTATCACCGATGAATACGTAAGCAATATCATGCAACGCTTTACTGCTGTGTTCTTGCATGGTCAACAAATCAGCCAGAATCTGCGTCGGGTGAAAATCGTCGGTTAAGCCGTTGTACACCGGCACGCCAGCATATTGCGCCAGCTCATTGACAATCTCTTGACCAAAACCACGGTACTGAATGGCGTCATACACACTACCCAAGACGCGCGCGGTGTCTTTGACCGACTCTTTATGACCAATGTGCGTGCCGCTGGGGCCTAAATAAGTCACGCGTGCGCCTTGATCAAAGGCTGCCACTTCAAAACTGATACGGGTGCGCGTTGAGTCTTTTTCAAAAATCAGCGCGATATTTTTACCTTGTAAGCGCTGCTGCTCAGCACCTGCGTACTTAGCTGCTTTAAGCTGCGCAGAGAGCTTGAGTAAAAATCCAATTTCTTGCGGCGTGTAATCGCGTAACGTTAACAAGTTACGGTTTTTAAGATTGAAAGCCATACATCTGCTCCTTTATTAGCAGCGGGTAAATATTGCAACAAAAAAATTAAATAGCATCGCGCACCGTTGGGCAACTCATGCAGCGCCCACCACCACGTCCTCGCCCCAGTTCAGCACCGGGAATGGTTAACACTTCAATACCTGCCGCCGCTAAAGCCCGATTGGTATCTTCGTTGCGATCATAGCTGATCACCACGCCGGGGCTGAGCGCCAGCACATTATTGCCATCATTCCACTGCTCGCGCTCACGATCGGCACGACTGTCACCGCCGGTGTTGACCACATCCAACTTGGCATAACCTAAGGCTTGCGCTACCACAGTGAACATCGGCCGCGGATCACGGGATAAAACATGTGAGAGGCCGCTATTATCTGGGCGCAGATCATAGCAAATCATTTGCTCGACCACCTCAGTAAATGCAGTGACACTATTGGCGCCGCAAAAGGTAAATACCGTATCAAGATGCATCGCCGCGCGCGATTTTGGCATCTGACAGGCAATCACACGATCGGCACTGCCTCGAGCAAACACAGCGCGGGCTAACTGCCCCACGGCTTGCGCTGAGGTGCGCTCGCCCATTCCAACTAAAACAGTGCGATTACCAATCGGCATTAAATCGCCACCTTCAAGCGTAGCGGCGCCAAAGTGCTGCAGCGGATCACCCCAGAGCACCTCAGCTTTACCGGCAAACCTTGGGTGATAACGGTAAATAGCACTGATCAATAAGGTTTCTGGTTGGCGCGCTGGCCAATGCATTGGATTCAGGCTAACGGCGTCATACAGCCAAGCACTGCTGTCACGGGTGAATAATAAATTAGGCAGCGGTGCTAAAATAAACCCAGCATGGCTCAAGTGTTGGCCAAACAAACTCACTGGATTAAAGGGCAAGTCGCTCACCAGCAAACCGCCTACCAAGTATTCAGCCAACTGCGCCGCCGGTAACTCATCCAGCCATGCGCGCAGATCTGACACCATACCCACGCCAATTTCATTCCAAGTAATGCGCTGATCCAGCACCCACTGACGTGCAGTTGGGATGGCTAATGTCTGAGTTAATAGATCATGCACCTCCAGCACTTCAACACCACGCGCCTGCATCAAGCTGACAAATACATCGTGATCCTGCTGCGCCTGCTTGACCCAAAATACATCATCAAACAACAACTCATGGCAATTGGACGGTGTTAAACGCCGATGCGCCAGTCCCGGGCGACAGACTAATACTTGACGCAACACTCCGGTTTCCGAATGTACTCCGAGGGTTAATTCAGGCATTGTTCACTCCTCAAAACGCTCAGCCAACGTGCTCTTGCCCAGATAGGCAATAACGCCAATCAGCGCCGACGCATACAGCTCAAGCATAGCAGCGTATTTGCGATGAGCTGCACAGGCGAAAACGCAGCGCCACGTTTGCTCAATGCAAACAGCCAAATCACACAT
>CANRHT010000090.1 GCA_947630465.1 uncultured Pseudomonadaceae bacterium | reverse complement strand
GAATTGGGTAATGACTGGAATAAACCCTATAAGAAATCGGCGCGTGTCGTCGGTGACGTCATCGGTAAATATCACCCGCATGGTGATACAGCTGTTTACGACACCATTGTCCGCATGGCGCAGCCGTTCTCTTTGCGTTACTTATTGGTCGATGGCCAAGGTAACTTTGGTTCTGTCGATGGTGATAATGCGGCGGCAATGCGTTATACCGAAGTGCGAATGACCAAATTAGCCCATGAGTTACTCGCCGACCTCGAAAAAGAAACTGTGGACTGGGTGCCTAACTACGACGGCACCGAGATGATCCCCGCAGTACTGCCGACTAAAGTCCCGAACCTGTTGGTGAACGGCTCGTCCGGTATTGCTGTTGGTATGGCGACCAATATCCCACCGCACAACCTGACTGAAGTGATCAATGGCTGTTTAGCCTTAATTGATAATCCTGAGATTAGCATTGATGATTTAATGCACTTTATTCCAGGTCCGGACTTTCCAACCGCCGGTATTATCAATGGTCGCGCCGGCATTATTGAAGCCTATCGCACCGGTCGTGGTCGCATTTACATGCGTGCGCGTACGGCCATTGAAGACATTGATAAAGTCGGCGGCCGTCAGCAAATCATTATCAATGAGCTGCCATACCAGCTGAATAAAGCCCGATTAATCGAGAAAATCGCTGAACTGGTTAAAGAAAAGAAACTGGAAGGCATCAGCGAATTACGCGACGAGTCTGACAAAGACGGTATGCGCGTAGTGATTGAACTGCGCCGCGGTGAAGTGCCAGAAGTGGTACTCAACAACCTGTATGCACAAACCCAAATGCAAAGTGTGTTTGGTATTAACGTGGTTGCGCTGGTTGATGGCCGTCCACGTTTGCTCAACCTGAAAGATATGCTTGAGGTTTTTGTCCGTCACCGCCGTGAAGTGGTCACGCGCCGCACAGTATTTGAGCTGCGTAAAGCGCGTGAGCGTGGTCATATCCTCGAAGGTCAAGCCGTTGCATTGTCAAATATTGACCCTGTGATCGCCATGATCAAAGACTCGCCGACCCCTGCAGAAGCTAAAGAGCGTTTGATCGCTACCGCTTGGGAATCCAGCGCAGTGGCGGCCATGGTTGAGCGTTCTGGCGCTGAATCAAGTCGTCCGGAAGATTTAGACGAGCAGTACGGTATGCGTGATGGTTTTTACCATCTGTCGCCTGAGCAAGCGCAAGCCATTCTTGATTTACGCCTGCACCGTTTGACCGGTTTAGAACACGAGAAACTGCTGGCTGAATACCAAGAAATTCTATTGCAAATCAGCGAGTTGCTTAACATTCTGAGTAATCCAGAGCGTTTACTTGAAGTGATTCGTGAAGAGTTGGAAAAAGTTAAAGCTGACTATGGCGATGAGCGTCGCACGGAAATCACCGCATCGCGCGTTGATTTGACCATTGCTGACCTGATCACCGAAGAAGAGCGTGTCGTCACAATTTCGCGTCTCGGTTATGCGAAAAGCCAGCCGCTGGATGCCTACGATGCGCAGCGCCGTGGTGGTCGCGGTAAAGCGGCAACTGGGGTTAAAGATGAGGACTATGTTGAGCATTTGTTAGTCGCCAACAGCCATACCACGCTCTTGCTGTTCTCCAGCAAAGGTAAAGTGTACTGGATGCGTACCTTTGAGATCCCAGAAGCTTCGCGCACCTCGCGCGGCCGTCCAATTGTGAATTTATTACCATTGGATGAAGGCGAGCACATTACTGCGATGCTCCCAGTTGACGAGTACACCGAAGATCACTTCGTCTTTATGGCGACGGCTAACGGTACTGTGAAGAAAACGCCGCTGGAGCAATTCAGCCGTCCACGGACTTCAGGCTTAATTGCCTTAGCGCTGGATGAAGACGACACCTTGATTTCAGCCTCTATTACTGACGGCACTCATGATGTGATGTTGTTCTCTAATGGCGGTAAAGTGACACGTTTTGCGGAAAGCGATGTGCGTGCGATGGGTCGTACGGCGCGCGGTGTGCGTGGTATGCGTCTACCTGAAGGTCAGAAACTGATCTCCATGATTATCCCAGAAGAAGGCAGTGAGATTCTCACCGCATCTGAACGTGGTTACGGTAAACGTACCGCCATTACTGAGTTCCCGAACTACCGTCGTGGTGGCCAAGGGGTGATTGCGATGGTGTGCAGCGAGCGTAATGGTCAGTTAGTTGGCGCCATTCAAGTACTGGATGGTGAAGAAATCATGTTGATTTCTGACCAAGGCACCTTAGTGCGTACCCGTGTTGATGAAGTGTCTTCATTGTCACGTAACACTCAAGGCGTAACCTTAATACGTTTGGCCAGCGACGAAACCTTGGTCGGCCTTGAGCGCGTGCAAGAGCCCAGCGTCAGTGACGATGATGCAGAGCTGTCTGCTGAAGAGTCGAGTCTAGATGCGTCAGATGTTAATCAAGATGACGTCGGTGAGGGTGAACAGCCACTTGCTGATGAGTCCAGCAACCCACAAGAGTGAGAGATGCAGTGAGTAGAGTCTATAATTTTTGCGCAGGACCGGCTGCGCTCCCTGAAGCGGTGTTGCGACACGCGCAGAGTGAGCTCTTAGATTGGCAAGGCAAAGGCTTATCCGTGATGGAAATGAGCCACCGCAGTGATGAGTACACCAGCATTGCTCACCAAGCTGAGCAAGATCTGCGTGATTTGCTCAATGTGCCAGATAACTACAAAGTGCTCTTTATGCAGGGCGGTGCCAGCCAGCAGTTCGCGCAAATCCCGCTGAACTTTTTAGCTGATGGCGGTTGTGCTGACTACATTGACACCGGCATCTGGTCGCGTAAAAGCATTGACGAGGCGCGTCGCTTCGGCAATATCAATGTTGCCGCCAGCGCTAAAGCGTATGATTACTTTGCTATTCCAGGTCAAAACGAATGGAAGCTCAGCAAAGATGCGGCCTATGTGCATTACGCCAGTAACGAAACCATTGGTGGCTTGCAGTTTGATTGGACGCCAGAAACCGGTGACACGCCATTGGTGGTGGATATGTCTTCGGATATCTTATCTAAGCCACTCGACGTGAGCCGTTACGGCATGATTTACGCCGGCGCACAGAAAAACATTGGTCCAAGCGGTTTAGTCGTAGGTATTGTGCGCGAAGACTTGCTCGGTCATGCACGCGCCAGCTGCCCAACCATGCTTGACTATAAAGTTGCAGCGGATAATGGCTCGATGTACAACACACCGCCGACTTTCTCTTGGTACCTGTCAGGCTTAGTCTTTAAGTGGCTGAAAGAGCAGGGCGGCTTAGAAGCCATGGCCAAGCTCAATTACGCTAAACAAGCGCTGCTCTATAAAACCATTGATGACAGTGATTTTTACAGCAATCCAGTGGCGAGCAATGCCCGTTCGTGGATGAACGTACCCTTTCGTTTGGCGGATGACAAACTGGATAAAGCCTTTTTGGCTGGTGCGGATGAGCAAGGTTTGCTGAACCTGCAAGGTCACCGTTCCGTCGGTGGTATGCGTGCGTCGATTTATAACGCCGTCAGCCTCGAGGCTGTTGAGGCGCTGGTTGCTTATATGCAAGCCTTCGAGAAGGAGCATGCATAGTGAGTGATCAAGAATTACAGGCCTTACGCGTACGCATTGACAGCTTAGATGAGAAAATTCTCGAGCTGATCAGTCAGCGTGCGCGCTGTGCGCAAGAGGTGGGTCGCATAAAAATGGCGACTTTGGCGGAAGGCGAAGAGGCGATTTTTTATCGTCCGGAGCGTGAAGCTCAAGTCCTCAAGCGCATTATGGAACTCAATAAAGGCCCGCTCGGCAATGAAGAAATGGCGCGTTTGTTCCGTGAAATCATGTCGACCTGCTTGGCGCTCGAACAACCGTTAAAAGTGGCTTATCTAGGCCCTGAAGGCACGTTCTCGCAAGCCGCAGCGCTTAAGCACTTTGGCCAAGCGGTGGTGAGTAAGCCGATGGCGGCGATTGATGAGATCTTTCGTGAAGTGGCTGCCGGTGCTGTGAGCTTTGGTGTTGTGCCGGTTGAGAACTCGACTGAAGGCGCCATCAACCATACGCTTGATAGTTTTCTTGAGCATGACTTAGTGATTTGCGGTGAAGTTGAACTGCGTATTCACCATCATTTATTGGTGGCGGAAAACACTAAAACCGAGAAGATCTCACGTATTTATTCGCATGCACAATCATTAGCGCAGTGCCGTAAATGGCTGGATGCGCATTACCCGAACGTTGAGCGTGTTGCTGTGTCCAGCAATGCTGAAGCGGCCAAACGGGTGAAAAGTGAGTGGAACAGTGCGGCGATTGCTGGTGATATGGCGGCGCATTTGTATGGCTTGACGATTCTTGCTGACAAAATCGAAGACCGTCCAGACAACTCCACACGCTTCCTGATTATAGGCAATCAAAGCGTGCCGGCTACGGGTGATGATAAAACCTCGGTTATTATCTCAATGAGTAATAAGCCTGGCGCTTTACATGAACTGCTAGTGCCGTTTCACCGCAGCGGTCTTGATTTAACGCGCATTGAAACGCGCCCATCACGCAGTGGTAAATGGACTTATGTGTTCTTTATTGACTTTATTGGCCATAAAGATGATCCGTTAGTCAAAAGCGCGCTTGAAGACATTACCCAAGAAGCCGTGGGCTTAAAAGTATTAGGTTCTTACCCTAACGCAGTTCTCTAATCGTGCAACAGCTGCCAGTCGCAGGGCTGGCAGCCAATTGTTTGAGGAACGTCAATGAGTTTTGATTTTCTAGCTGCAGCTTTACCAAGCGTTCAGCAGTTATCACCCTATGTGCCCGGCAAACCTGTCGAAGAGTTAGCGCGTGAGTTAAGTCTTAATCCTGAAGATATTGTGAAGCTGGCCAGCAATGAAAACCCGCTGGGCCCCAGTGCATCTGTGTGCGCGGCCATTGCCGAGGCTTTGCCAGAACTGACACGTTATCCTGATGGCAGTGGTTTTGCGCTGAAAAGCAAGCTGGCTGAGCACTATGCTGTAGAAACAGGGCAAGTGACTTTAGGTAATGGCTCCAACGATATCTTGGAGTTGGTGGCCCGTGCTTGGCTTGCGCCTGGGCGTAACGCAGTTTTCAGCGCGCATGCGTTTGCCGTCTATCCGATCGCTACTTTGGCTTCAGGTGCAGAGTGCCGTGAAGTGCCGGCTAAAGACTATGGACATGATTTGGATGCCATGGCGGCGGCGATTGATAGCAATACCCGTGTGGTGTTTATTGCCAACCCAAATAATCCAACCGGCACATGGTTCAATCAGGCCACTTTAAATGCGTTTTTAAGCCAAGTGCCTGAGCATGTTTTAGTGGTGCTGGATGAAGCTTATATTGAGTATGCGGCTGATAGTAATTTGCCCGATGGCATGGACTACTTAAGCCGTTATCCCAACCTGTTAGTGTCACGAACCTTCTCTAAAGCCTATGGTTTGGCAGCGCTGCGCGTCGGTTATGCTATGTCTTCAAAAGCCATTGCCGATGTTTTAAACCGTGTACGTCAGCCGTTTAACGTGAACAGTTTAGCGCTGGTTGCTGCTTGTGCGGCGCTGGATGATGCGCACTATCTTGAACGCAGTCGCGAATTAAATAGCCAAGGTATGCAGCAGCTTGAAGAAGGCTTCAAAACCTTAGGACTGTCGTGGATTCCTTCACGGGGTAATTTTATTGCGGTTGATTTTGCCCAAGATGCGGCACCCATTAATCAGGCTTTGCTTGAGCAGGGCGTTATTGTGCGTCCGGTGGCCGGTTATGGCATGCCGAACTTCTTGCGTGTATCTATTGGTACGCAGGCGGAAAATCAGCGTTTTCTTGACGTATTAACCCAAGTTTTACAACAGGCTTAATATGCAGAGTACTCCTCCAGTCGCAACTGTTTTGGTCGATCGCCTTGTTGTCGTCGGTCTGGGTTTAATTGGTGCGTCTTTTGCGAAAGGCATCCGAGATGCTGGACTGGCGGGTGAGGTGGTGGGCGTTGATCTCAATGCTCAAGCGTGTGCGCGTGCTGTGGAGTTGGGTATTGCTGATCGCTGCACGACTCAGTTAGCCGATGCCTGTATTGATGCTGATGTGGTGATGCTTGCCGTACCGGTTTTGGCGCTTAAAAGCCTGTTAACACAGTTGGCACAGCTGAACTTAACCCACACCATTATTACCGATGCGGGCAGTGTTAAAGGACATCTACTGGAGGCGGCGCAAACAGTATTTGGTGAGTTGCCACCGTTACTGGTGCTCGGTCATCCCATTGCCGGTTCCGAGCGCAGTGGTGTTGAGGCGGCTAATCCGAGTCTGTTTAAACATCACAAAGTTATCTTAACGCCGCATGCGACAACCGACCCTCAAGCCTTAGCTTGCGTTCAGCAGTTGTGGCAAGGCTTAGGTGCTGATGTTGAAAATATGAGTGTTGAGCAGCACGACCGTGTGCTGGCAGCAACCAGTCATTTGCCGCATTTGTTGGCGTTTGGTTTGGTGGATTCACTGGCCAAACGCAGCGAAAATTTAGAGATATTTCGCTATGCAGCGGGTGGGTTTCGTGATTTCACCCGTATTGCTGGCAGTGATCCGCTGATGTGGCATGATATTTTTTTAGCCAATCGTGAGGCGGTGTTGCAGCAACTCGACCAGTACCGCGAAGATCTGGATGAATTACGTACAGCGATTGCCGAAGAGGATGGGCGCCACTTACTTGGTGTCTTTACCCGTGCACGTGCAGCCCGTGAACATTTCAGTACAATTTTAGCTCAAAGGGCTTATGTGAAAACCATGCTTGATAATGATCTGATTTTTTTAGCCAGCCCTGGTGGTCAGGTGAATGGCCGTATTCGTGTGCCGGGTGATAAGTCTATTTCTCACCGCGCCATTATGTTGGGTTCTTTGGCGCAAGGCGTGACTGAAGTAGAAGGCTTTTTGGAAGGTGAAGACGCTCTGGCTACCATCCAAGCCTTTCGCGATATGGGCGTGGTCATTGAAGGGCCTGAGAAAGGTCGTGTCGTTGTGCATGGCGTTGGCCTGCATGGCTTGAAGCAGCCGCCGGGCCCGATTTATGTCGGCAACTCTGGCACGACCATGCGTTTGTTATCAGGCATTTTAGCCGCGCAGCCTTTTGATACCACTTTAACCGGTGATGCCTCACTGTCGAAGCGCCCAATGAATCGTATTGCTAAGCCTTTGCGTGAAATGGGTGCTGTGATTGAAACAGCGCCAGAAGGGCGTCCACCGCTGACTTTACGTGGCGGGCAGCGCTTAACTGGTATGCATTACGATATGCCAATGGCCAGCGCACAAGTGAAATCTTGTTTACTGTTAGCCGGCATGTACGCCAGCGGCGAAACCTCAGTGACTGAGCCGGCACCGACTCGCGACCATACCGAGCGCATGCTGAGCGGTTTTGGTTACCCTGTTGAAGTGCATGGTGCAACGGCTAAAGTTGAGAGCGGTCATGCGTTGAGCGCCACTCATATTGAAGTGCCGGCAGATATCTCGTCGGCAGCGTTCTTTATGGTCGCAGCCTGCATTGCGCCTGATTCTGAATTAGTGCTGGAACACGTCGGTATTAACCCTACACGTACCGGTATCATTGATATCTTAAAGTTGATGGGGGCTGATTTAACCCTTGAGCGTGTACGTGAAGTCGGCGGTGAATTGGTGGCTGATATCCGCGTGCGCAGTGCGCCGCTAAAAGGTATTGAAATCCCCTTGGAATTCGTACCCTTAGCCATTGATGAGTTTCCTGTGCTATTTATCGCAGCGGCCTGTGCTGAAGGGCGCACCGTATTGCGCGGTGCTGAAGAGTTGCGAGTGAAAGAGTCTGACCGTATTCAAGTGATGGTCGACGGTTTAACCACCCTGGGTATTC
>CANRHT010000089.1 GCA_947630465.1 uncultured Pseudomonadaceae bacterium | reverse complement strand
ATGTTTCAAAACATGGCAGTGTCGCTGTTCGAGCATGAACTGATTAAAACTACTTTGCCTAAAGCCAAAGAACTGCGCCGCGTAGCTGAGCCGTTAATTACTTTAGCTAAAGTAGACAGCGTTGCTAACCGTCGTTTAGCATTTGACCGTACTCGCTCTAAGTCAGCGGTTGGTAAATTGTTTAACGATTTAGGTAAGCGTTATGCAACTCGTCAAGGTGGATACCTACGCATTTTAAAATGCGGTTTCCGTGCAGGCGATAACGCTCCTATGGCTTATGTTGAGCTGGTTGACCGTCCGGTCACTGGTGAAGTAGAAGTCGCAGAGTAAGCAATACTGCAAGTTCAAAAAAACCGAGCCTAGTGCTCGGTTTTTTTATATCTGCATTTTGTGGCGTGGGGTTAAGCCAGCGCGCTCACATGAGCCTTAATCAGCAAGGCTCATGTTGCGGTTGTGGATTAGAGCTTCTCTTTAAGAAAACGTCCGGTATGCGACAGAGCGTGCTGAGCAAGCTGCTCAGGAGTGCCGGTAGCAATGATTTCACCGCCGCCTGAGCCACCCTCAGGGCCGAGGTCAATAACCCAGTCAGCAGTCTTGATGACATCAAGGTTGTGCTCAATCACCACGACGCTATTGCCACGATCACGCAGGCGATGCAGCACATCAAGCAATTGCTGAATATCGGCAAAGTGCAAACCTGTGGTCGGTTCATCGAGGATATACAAGGTTTGTCCGGTATCACGCTTCGACAGCTCGCGTGAGAGCTTAACCCGCTGTGCCTCACCGCCTGATAACGTTGTTGCGCTTTGGCCAAGGCGGATATAAGACAAGCCCACATCCATCAATGTTTGCAGCTTACGCGCCAATGCCGGCACTGGATCAAAGAACGCCCGTGCTTCTTCGATGGTCATATCCAGCACCTCATGAATATTCTTGCCTTTATAGCGAATATCCAAGGTTTCACGGTTGTAGCGCTTGCTCTTACAGGTATCACAAGCCACATAGATATCGGCCAAGAAGTGCATTTCAACCTTTATGACGCCATCACCCTGACAGGCTTCGCAGCGTCCACCTTTGACGTTAAACGAGAAACGACCAGGGCTATAGCCCCGTGCACGTGACTCGGCTACGCCAGCAAATAACTCGCGAATAGGGGTAAAGATCCCAGTGTAAGTGGCAGGGTTAGAACGCGGTGTACGGCCAATCGGACTTTGGTCAATATCCACCACCTTATCTAACAGCTCTACGCCTTCAATTGAGTCGTAAGCGGCGGCTTCCAAGGTGGTTGCGCCGTTCAGCGCAGTGGCCATCAGTGGATACAACGTGTTGTTAATCAGCGTTGATTTACCTGAACCGGAAACGCCCGTTACGCACGTCAATAAACCCAACGGAATATCTAAATCAACATTTTTAAGGTTATTGCCACGCGCACCATACAGGCGCAGCATCTTTTCGGGATTGACTGCAGTGCGTGCGGCGGGATAGGTGATCTGTACTTCGCCAGATAAGTATTTGCCGGTTAATGAGGCAGGGTTGGCCATGACTTGTGCAGGTGTACCTTGGGCTACGATTTCACCACCGTGCACACCCGCACCGGGGCCAATATCGACCACATAATCAGCCATGCGAATCGCATCTTCATCATGCTCAACAACGATCACAGTATTGCCAATTTTACGCAGGTGATCGAGCGTATTGAGCAGGCGTTCGTTATCGCGCTGGTGTAAACCAATCGAGGGTTCATCAAGGATATACATCACGCCAACCAAGCCTGCGCCAATTTGACTGGCTAGACGAATGCGCTGGGCTTCACCGCCGGACAACGTATCAGCACTGCGATTGAGGGTTAAATAGTTTAAACCCACGTTAACCAAGAACTGTAAGCGCGCACTGATTTCTTTGAGGATTTTCTCGGCAATTTCACCGCGCTTGCCGGGCAAGGTCAGCGCGGAAAAATAATCAAATGCTTCGCCAATGGGCATCGCGGTAATCGTTGGTAGCGTATTTTTACCCACCCACACATGGCGTGCCTCGCGCCGCAAACGCGCGCCGCAGCAATCAGGGCAAGCCTGGGTGCTGAGATATTTGGCCAGCTCTTCACGTACGCTATTGGATTCGGTTTCGCGGTAGCGACGCTCCAAGTTGGGCACAATGCCCTCAAAGGGGTGCGAGCGCTTCACAATATCGCCACGGTCATTTAAATAACGAAATTCAACGTCTGTTTTTCCGGAGCCATGCAAAATAACCTGTTGTGTGGCTTGCTCCAGTGCTTGGAAGGGCATCTCAAGACTGAAGTCATAATGCTGAGCGAGCGAGTTGAGCATTTGGAAATAATAGACATTGCGTCGATCCCAACCGCGGATCGCGCCTTCAGCCAAAGTCAGCTCACCATTGACCAGGCGTCGGGTATCAAAAAACTGTTTAACGCCTAAACCGTCACAGCTGGGGCAAGCGCCGGCTGGGTTATTAAAGGAAAACAGCTTAGGCTCCAACTCGCTGATCGCATGGCCGCAGTGCGGGCAAGCAAAGCGTGCGGAAAATACCATTTCTTCGCTGCCATCAGCATCCATAGACGCGACAAGGGCAATGCCATCAGTTAAACGTAACGCTGTTTCAAAAGACTCAGCTAAACGCTGCGCCAAATCATCGCGCACTTTAAAGCGGTCGACCACGACATCAATTGAATGTTTTTTTTGTTTATCGAGTTTTGGCACGTCATCAATTTCATACAGTTCGCCATTGACGCGCACACGGACAAAACCTTGGGCGCGCATGTCCTCAAACACAGACAGGTGCTCACCTTTGCGCTCGCGTACCACAGGTGCTAGTAGCATCAAGCGGCGCTCCGCTTCTTGAGCCAGTACCAAATCGACCATCTGACTGACGGTCTGCGCTTCCAGTGGCACGTTATGGTCAGGACAGTGCGGCACACCGGCGCGGGCATACAGCAGGCGTAAATAGTCATAAATTTCGGTGATGGTGCCCACGGTTGAGCGCGGGTTATGCGAGGTGGACTTTTGCTCAATGGAAATGGCGGGTGATAAACCTTCGATGGTGTCCACATCGGGTTTTTCCATCATCGACAAGAATTGCCGCGCATAGGCCGATAAGGATTCAACATAACGGCGCTGACCTTCGGCATATAAAGTGTCAAAAGCTAGCGAGGACTTACCCGAACCCGATAAACCGGTGATGACAATCAGTTTATTTCGCGGTAAATCCAGATCAATATTTTTTAAATTATGGGTGCGAGCCCCACGAACTACTATGGTATCCACTGTATTCCTCGTGTTGCGAGCGTAAACAGAGAAGTATACGGGTTAGAGCGATGCTGCGGCAAAGTGTTCTGCCTGATAGAATTGCGCGACTAAATTGGGGAGGTGTCATGCAGGATCATAATAGTGACGCAATGAACGCTCAAGAGCGGCGTGCGGCCAGTGGGTTATCCTTGGTTTTTGCCTTTCGCATGCTGGGTATGTTTATGGTGTTGCCGGTTTTGGCAACCTATGGGCAAGATTTAGCCGGTGCTACGCCGTTTTTATTAGGTATGGCGATTGGTGCTTATGGCTTGACCCAAGCGGTGCTGCAAATTCCCTTTGGCATGTTATCTGACCGTTTTGGTCGCTTACCGATTATTTATATTGGTTTATTGATCTTTGCACTCGGCAGTGTGGTTGCTGGGATGTCCGATTCAGTCTGGGGCGTGATTGCTGGGCGTGTGATTCAAGGTGCGGGAGCTATTTCAGCGGCGGTGATGGCGTTGTTATCTGATTTAACCCGTGAACAGCATCGCACTAAAGCGATGGCCATGATCGGGATCAGTATTGGTATCTCTTTTGCCGTTGCTATGGTGGTTGGGCCACTGGTCACCCGTGGTTTTGGTTTGTCAGGTTTGTTTTGGTTTACTGCTGCGATGGCCTTGCTGGGTATGGTGATTATTGCAGCGACTGTACCTAAACCCGCCATGCAAGTGCGTACCCGCGAGTCCGGCGTAGCTAAAGCGGCGTTGTCAGCGACGCTGCGTAACCCTGCTTTATTGCGTTTGGATTTTGGTATTTTTGCATTGCATGCGCTCTTGATGGCCAGCTTTATTGCGCTGCCGTTGGCTTTGGTTGAGCAGGGCGGTTTACCTAAAGAAGAGCATTGGTGGGTGTATTTAATCGCTTTATTTGTTGGTTTTTTTGCCATGCTGCCTTTTATTATCTACAGTGAGAAAAAGCGCCAAATGAAGCGTGTCTTTGTTGGCGCTATCAGTGTTTTAATGGCAACTGAATTGTATTTGTGGTGGTTTGCTGACAGCTTAACGCTGCTGATTATTGGCACTGTGGCATTTTTTACGGCATTCAACTTTTTAGAAGCATCATTGCCGTCACTGATCAGTAAGGTTGCACCTGCAGGCGCAAAAGGCACAGCAATGGGTGTGTATTCGACCAGTCAGTTCTTAGGTGCTGCGCTGGGCGGTATGCTCGGAGGTTGGTTATTCAGTCTCGGTGGTGCGTCGTGGGTTTTTGCAGGATGTGCCGCACTGGCCGCACTTTGGCTGGTTTTTGCTGCTAATATGCAAGAGCCGCCTTATGTAACCAGCCTGCGTTTATCGGTACCGCCAGCCGCGATGGATAATACAGATTGGCTGGCAGCGTTAAGCTCGCAAGCGGGTGTGATGGATGTGGTATTGGTGGCAGAGGAAGCTGCTGTTTATGTGAAATTTGATACGCAAATAATAGATCGTGCATCTGTTGCAAGCTACCTTTAAGGGGCGTTGCGTGCTGACCGTTTGGAGAGAAATATGGCTCGTGGAATTAACAAAGTAATTTTGATTGGTAATGTGGGCGGCGACCCAGAGACACGTTATTTACCCAATGGTAACGCGGTCACTAACCTGACCTTGGCAACCAGTGATAGCTGGCGCGATAAGCAATCCGGACAAATGCAAGAGCGTACCGAATGGCACCGCGTGTCATTATTCGGAAAAATTGCAGAAATTGCCGGTCAGTATTTGCGTAAAGGCTCGAAGGTTTATATCGAAGGCCGTTTGCAAACCCGTGAGTGGGAAAAAGATGGTGTGAAGCGCTATACCACAGAAATTATTGTGGATATGGGTGGTTCAATGCAGATGCTCGACAGCCGTGGTGATAACGATGGCGCGCCTCGTGCACCGTCGGCGCCACGTCAGCCCCAACAGCAATACAATCAACAACCACAGCAAGAGCAGTCATCTTATGCTCAGCAGCCTGCACCGCAGCAGCCACAGCGTCCAGCGCCCAGTGTGCAAGCTGATGCACAACCTGCACCGGATTATGATGGCTTTGATGATGATATTCCGTTCTAACTCGAAGCAATGAGTGGAGTGTTACAGGTTAATGTGAAGGCTGCTTTTGTAAGGAACTGATATGCAATTACGCTTGGTTTTGCTCGGTGGCGGTAATGCGCTTGGAAAGGCGGTAATGCGTTTAGGCGCTGAAGATGATATTGCCTTTCTTGCACCTCGGCCGGAAAAGGGCACTTGGGATGCGGCGAGCTTAACCAGCTTGATTGATGAAGTGCGGCCGGATGCATTGATTAATCTGGCTTACTATTACGACTGGTTTCAAGCAGGTGCAGTTGACCCCGAACAGTTTCGACCGCAAGAGCGCGCCGTTGAACGTTTGGCTCAGCTGTGTAAGCACTATGATTGTATTTTACTGCAGCCTTCAAGCTACCGTGTGTTTGATGGGATGCGCGCTACGGCCTACAGCGAAACCAGCGAGTGCAAACCGCTCAGCCCGCGCGGGCAAGCATTAGTGCGTATGGAGCAAAGCGTGCGAGCGCTGTGTTCTAAGCATATTTTATTGCGTATTGGTTGGTTATTGGATGACAGTCCAGAAGGCACGCTCGGTCGGGTGTTGCGACGTGCGCAAGACCATGAAGTCGTCGAGATGGCCGATGACCGTCGCGGTAATGCCACACCGGTGGACGATGCGGCGCGGGTGATCTTGGCCATCTTAAAACAATTGGATTGTGTGGCGCCGCTGTGGGGGACTTACCACTATGGCGGGCAAGAGGCGGCAACCGCCTTATCCGTTTCACAGGCTATTTTGGCTGAAGCACAGGCGTGGCGTCCGCAGTTGAGCCAAGAGGTGATACCGCGTGCACATGCTAGCTTTGCCGATGCGGTGATTGAGCCACAGCATGGTGTACTCGATACCCGTAAAATTACCCACACCTTCGGTATCAAACCCCGCGCTTGGCGTACCGGTTTGGCTGATTTGCTGGATAGTTATTACCGCAACGTGTGAAGGCTGTATTGCTTAAGCTGTGTTTTGTTGGCAGGTATTTTGAGCAGCTTTACGACTGCAGTGAGCACTGAAAACCTAAATGAAATGAATATGTAACAGATATAAAAACAGGCGCCTAGGCGCCTGTTTTTGCTTGCAGGTTCTAAGAATTAGAACTTGTAGCCAAGACCTAACATGTAAACGTATGGGTTAACGTCAACATCGACTTTTGCACGTACACTTAAAGCGTTATTATTTACATATGCAGTCGTATCGATATCAATGTAACGAATCTGACCGTTAATCATAATGTTATCGGTTAACATATAATCCGCACCAACCTGTGCAGCCCAGCCCCAAGAGTTATTAACACGGAAGTTATCAACACCTCCAGCAGTTGCACTACTGCCTACTTTTTCATCAAAAAACCAAGTGTAGTTAATACCAGCACCAACATAAGGTTGGAATGCGGAAGCTTTGTCTAGTGGGTAGTACACGGCGCTGAGTGTTGGTGGTAGATGCTTCAGGCTACCTAATTTGCCATCTGCGATACCGCCAGCTGTACCTTTAATGCTCACGTCATGGCTAAAAGGTGTTGCAGCTAACAACTCAATACCAATGTTGTCAGTCACCATATAAGCAAAGTTTAGGGCGAGTTGGGTATCATTACCTAGGGTCGCTTTACCACCAAGATTGGCATAGCCAGGACGGTCTAGTTTGATATTTGAAGTGCTTTCATGAGTCTGCACTGTAACTGCACCGGCACGAACGATAATATCGCCAGCTTGGTGAGCTTGTACTGAAGGTGCTGCAATAGCCAACGCCAATAATGACGTAGCGAATAAAGTTGTGCGCATGATGTGCTCCGATTGTGATTTATAATGTGTAGCTATTAGTAACATATTGCCCGCGATGTTACGCAATGAGGGGCAATGGATTTTGATACAAGTCAACAAACACTTTAGTTGGTCTTTTTGTTGAGCTCGCCTTGGCTATTGAAATGCTGAAAGTGTGACCCGGCGCACGCTTTGGACAGGTTTGCGCGGTATTTTAACCGACAAAAAACAAGGTTATATACGGCTTTAGTGGGCTGGCGGGCGACAAATCAAAAAGCGTTGCAGCAATCATAGTGACAAAGCGGTAAACTTGCCGGCATATTTTCTCTTACTCCGTTGGAGCGTTTCATGTCACGCACGAGTTTAAGTCGTTTCCTTATTGAACAAACACGTTCACATCAAACCCCGGCAGAGCTGCGCTTTTTAATCGAAGTGGTAGCGCGTGCTTGTAAAATGATTAACCACCAAGTGTCCAAAGGTGCCCTTGGCGGCGTTTTAGGCAGCATGGGTACGGAAAACGTACAAGGTGAAGTGCAGAAGAAGTTGGATGTACTGTCCAACGAAATTCTACTGGAAGCCAACGAGTGGGGTGGTCACTTAGCCGGTATGGCGTCAGAAGAAATGGACAATGCCTACCAGATTCCAGGTAAGTACCCCAAGGGTTCCTACTTATTGGTGTTTGACCCACTGGACGGTTCAAGCAACATCGATGTTAACGTTTCTGTCGGTACGATTTTCTCAGTACTGCGTTGCCCAGACCGCAATGGTGATGAGGGTGATCTCGGTGAAGAAGCCTTCTTACAACCCGGCACTGAGCAAGTGGCTGCGGGTTACGCCATCTACGGTCCACAGACCATGCTGGTATTGACCTTGGGTAACGGCGTGAAAGGTTTTACGCTTGATGCAGAAATGGG
>CANRHT010000088.1 GCA_947630465.1 uncultured Pseudomonadaceae bacterium | reverse complement strand
ATGGGTGATCGCTTAAGATTTTTCATCAATCGCATCCGTGAGCGATTGTGGATCAAGCCGCTGGTGATGTCGGTGCTTTCTGCTCTGGCTGTATTCTTGGTGAAAATGTTAGATATTGATGCCTTTGCTGAGTTTGTTCCGAGTATCACTGAGCAATCCATTAAAACCTTACTGACCATTATTACCGGTAGCATGTTAATGATCGCCACCTTTGCCGTTGGCTCGATGGTTTCTGCGTATGCATCGGCGAGTAATAACGCCACACCGCGCTCGTTTTCTCTAATTGTTGCTGACGATGTTTCACAGAATGCTCTGTCGACTTTTATTGGTGCTTTCATTTACAGCGTTGTCGCGCTGATCGCCATGGAAAATGGTTACTACGGCGAAACCGGTCGTTTTGCGCTCTTTGTTTTAACCTTACTGATTCTCACGATGGTGATTGTGACTTTTGTACGTTGGGTTGATCGTATTGCGCGGTTGGGGCGACTGAAAGGAACCATTGAGAAAGTTGAGACAGCGACTGCAGCGGCGATTCAGCTGCGTCGGCATGCACCGACCCTCGGCGGCGTGCCGGCGCAACGGCAGTCGGCCTATGCAGGCCAAGCGGTATATAGTGCGTCCATTGGTTATGTACAACAGGTTGATGTTGCAGCTTTGCAACGCTGTGCCGAGCAGTTAAAGATTCATATCACTGTGACGGCTTTACCCGGTACTTTTTCAGCGCCCGGGCGCGCGCTGGCTTTTATAAGTTCTGACGCCCATGACGTACTCCCTGTTGATACTCAGCCGATAAGTGAGGCTTTTCTAATCGGTGACGACAGAAAGTTTGAAGAGGATCCGCGTTTTGGCTTGGTGGTTCTGTCCGAGATTGCCGGACGTGCTTTGTCACCTGCAGTCAATGATCCGGGTACCGCAATTTATATTACCGGTGTCTTTGTTCGGCTGTTTGCGCAGTGGTCTAAACCTGTTGCAGACAGTGATAGTAAGACGTGTGAGTATGATCGTGTTGCAGTGCTAGAGTTGTCTGTCGACGATATGTTTGACGATGCCTTCACTGCTATTGCGCGTGACGGTGCCGGTGCAGTAGAAGTCGTGGGACGACTGCAAAAAGGCTTGGCGTCCTTAGCATTTCTTGAAAATGAGGCGATGCATGAGGCGGCGCTGCGTCATTCACGGATGGCGCTGGCCCGAGCAGAAAGTGCGCTGCAGTTGTCTGAAGATCTGCAGATTGTCCGCAGTTTGGCCAGTTTTTCCAGCGACACTTAATTGCATGTCGTGGTTTGTTTTTGTTCAAATTATAAAGCGTCATATTTTTACCGCCGATAGTGGTGTTTGATATTGATCAAGTTCTACGTCCGTGCACAGGATAATTATCAGACCGTGGCTTGAGTTTTATGGGTATGTGCAGTACTTCTATGCTTGAGTGCAGTGTAAGACCTGCAGCACGGTGGCTATTCGAGTAACAGCACTTAACACATCGGTGCAGGTCAATATGTCAGATGGCTGGCAAGGCGTTCAGGCCGACTTTATCGGTGGCGGGTTTTAATATTCGCTCGCAGGCCATACCTTTAGCTCGAACAATGAGGGTTTCAGCATGCCTGTCTATAATGTCAAACTCATCCGCAAAGAAGACATCGCCGATGGCACCATGGCGTTTTATTTTGAGAAGCCTGAAGGCTTTACCCATAAGGCAGGTCAGTACGCTGACCTTACTCTGATCGATCCGCAACACACCGACGCCGAAGGAAACCTGCGCACCTTTACCT
The DNA here is from genome assembly GCA_947630465.1 of uncultured Pseudomonadaceae bacterium. Lineage (GTDB taxonomy): Bacteria > Pseudomonadota > Gammaproteobacteria > Pseudomonadales > Pseudomonadaceae > Denitrificimonas. Next base: position 6,269 of record CANRHT010000088.1, on the reverse strand, counting down.
TGGCCAATGCACCTTATGAAGATGCGCTGATGTTTGCCACACGCATGCGTGATAGCGCTTTTAAGCGTGTATTAAAAGCGATGCCGATAGGGACTGAGATCAGTCTCGATGCGCCGCATGGCACGTTTACGCTGCACAATAAAGTCGATGTTCCAGCCGTTTTTCTCACCGGAGGTATCGGCCTCACGCCTGCTCGAAGCATCATTCTACAAGCGGCGCACGATAAACTTGCGCATAAAATTTATCTATTTGATTCCAATAAAAGACCAGAAGATGCGGTGTTTTTGGATGAGTTGATGGCTGCGCAACACGACAATCCCAATTACACCTTTATTGGCACAATGACGCAGATGGAGAAATCCAATCGCTCGTGGGATGGTGAAACAGGTTTGATTGACGAATCCATGCTGAAAAAATACTTGGGCGATTTGAGCGCACCGATTTATTACATCGTCGGTCCGCAAGGCATGGTGTACGCCATGGTAGAAATGCTTATCAGCGCTGGAGTGAATGACGACAATATTCGGACTGAGGAGTTTTTTGGCTATTAAACTGTACGGGAGCCTGAACGCTTGTCATAAGATGTCCACAATGTCATGTGTTTTATCCAAGAGGTAGGTTGGAAAAGTATGGGGTTTTTAATCGAAGAAACAGTGTATTGCCCCTATTGTGGCGAATCGCTTGAAGTATTGATCGATCCGCAGGAAGCAGGGCAGCAATACACTGAAGATTGTCAGGTCTGCTGTAAGCCAATCCTGTTTAATATCGCCGTTGATGCCATGGGTGATTTATCGGTGTCAGTGCACGATGAAAATGAAGCGTATTAGTAGCCGATATAGTTGGCGTTATTTGGGGAAAGTATGAAGCACATATCTGCAGCAGGTGAAGACGTGAGTGATGAGGTTGTTTTAGCGGTACGCAAATGGGTTGAGACTTTTGTGGTTGAGATGAACCTGTGCCCATTTGCCAAGCGTGAGCTGGTCAAAAATCGTGTGCGCTTTGTTACCAGTACAGCAACGACTTCAGAGCAATTGTTGCAGGACGTGCGCACTGAATTGGAATTACTCAATAGCGATCCGGCTGTTGAAACTACTTTGCTGATTCATCCTGACGTCTTGCAGGATTTTTATGACTTTAATGATTTTCTAAGTTTTACTGATCGATTGTTGGTGCAGATGGAACTGGAAGGTATCTACCAGATTGCCAGCTTCCACCCTGACTATCAGTTTGGCGGCACAGAACCTGGGGATGCTGAAAACTATACCAATCGTGCGCCTTATCCTGTGTTGCACTTATTGCGCGAGGACAGTCTTGAGCAGGTGATTGCTAGCTACCCTGATGTCGATGATATTCCAGAGCGCAATATTGAATTAATGAATAAGCTGGGGCAGGACAAGCTGCAAACCTTGTTAAAGGCCTGTTTCCAGCACTGACGCTTTTGCTGCACATGTCAGCCTGTTCATCCTGTAATATCCCCGCCATTAAAATTTAACAACTAGGAGCGTCATCATGCAGCGCATTGAAGTGGGTTTGGAATGGTTTCTTAATCCTGACCATTTGCCTTTTATCACTGGTCTAGAGAAAGGCTGGTTCCGCGAACTTGGCTTGGATGTGCATTTGCTTGAGCCAAAGGATCATTACGATGGTTTGGCAGCCGTTGCACGTGGCGACTTGGCTTTCGCCTGTAATGAGCCGCTGCATATGATTGATGAAGCCCGCAGTGGTCTGCGCGCTTTGGGTTGTTTTTTTGAAACCGATGGTGGCGTGATGCTGACACCTGCTGGTGAGCAGGCTTTAGCGGCAGGTAAAACAATTCGTGTGGCGTCACCGGTGGCAGGTGAGGTGACGGATGACCTGGCCAGGCTGATTGTTGGGCGTTGGTGTGAAGGTAAAGGTATCGTTTTTGATCCGGCGCAAATGCATATCGAGTCCGCTGGTTTTGAGCACTTAAAAAACATTCAAGCAGGCTTTGACGGCGCTTGGTTATGTTTTGCTAACTTTGAAGGCGTAGAAGCGCAACAGCTGGGTGTTGCCGCTACCTTTATCAGTAGCGCGCAAGTGGGTTTGCCCAACTTTTCAGCGCTGGAGCTGTTTACTGGAGAAGCCACTTTGCGTGACTCGCCTGAGATGGTTGCGGCGTTTTCATCTGTGGTTTCTAGAGGTGCGGCATGGTGTCGTGAACATCCAGAAGATGCCGCGCAGCTGTGGTACAGCTATAGCGCGGAACAGCCCAATGCACTGACCGATGCGATTATTACCGACACCTGTCAGCGCCTAGTCGCTCCATTAGTGCGCGATGCCAAGCGTTGGTTTGCGATGTGGCAAGAGTTTGATCGTATGGGGTTGTCGCAGGTGGATGAAGCAGGTTATCAAGCACTGTATCGCTGAAACTAAACTGGCGCTGCTGATCTTTAAAGCAGCGCCAGTCTCAATACAGCGCTTTAACTTTAATAATATGTAAATGCCGTTGTGAACGCGGTACTTCTGCGACTGATATAGCTGAAGGGCAAACGGTTATGCCTTCTGTACGCATTTGCTCGCGGCTGCCGGTGAGTAGCGGGTGCCAAGCGGGTAATGCTTCGTTTCTATACATGCGGCGATACGTGCAGGATTCGGGTAGCCAGTTATACGCAGGGATATTGGCGGGTGTGAGTTGACGGCAGTAGGGCACTTTACTCAGGCGGTTGTCGTAATCACTGCAAGCGCTTTGCTCGGTATCTAAAAGCCCGCAGGCAATATTAAAAACAGTGACCTGATCATCTTCCACTTCGCGAACGAGGCAACACTGACCGCAACCATCACACAGCGCCTCCCATTCTTTGGGGCTGAGTTCGTCTAATGCATAGTGTTTCCAAAATTCTTCGCGCACCTGATCTGTACTCCGAGACGGCTATCAAGACCGCTTAGTAGACGACAATCGCAGCACTTAGTCCATTTTAATGGTTTTTACAGAGATACTGGGTGCGATTGCAGCGCTGCTGTGGTTATCCCAATGCCATGATCGGCAACTCGAAAGAGTGTCGCCGTTAGTCAGTTGAGATTCGAAGTCTCCTGTCAGTATTTGAGTACGGCTGATGGCAGCACGTTATCAGAGCCTAGAATGCTCTAATGCCGAGTGGCTCTGATTTGTTCAAGCAGCGTTACTCGATCCAGCGATACAGAGTACGACGAGTAATACCTAAAATATCTGCTGCGCGACGTTTATTACCATCGGTTGCTGCAAGCACTTGATGAATATACTGACGTTGGACTGTTTCTAAAGTCGGCAACGCATCAGCGTCGGCCGGCTGATTGGGCTGTTGTGGTATGACTGCAGTATTTTCCGGTAATAAAGGCGCGGCTGTTTGTTCGCGAATGCGTTGCGGAAGGTGGCGAGCTTCGATGAGTGGTGTGTCGCAAAAGGTCGCTGCGCGTTCTACCGCGTTTTGTAGTTCACGTATATTGCCTGGGAAGCTGTATTGCTGCAGCAAACCTAATGCCGCATCGCTAAAGCCCTTAATGCTTTGTTTTTGCCGTGCATTAAAGCGCGTTAAAAAGAACTCAGTCAGCCTTAGAATATCTTCACCGCGCGCGCGTAAAGGTGGCACTTGCAAGCCGAAAGTTTCTAATCGATAAAACAAGTCCTCCCGAAAACTGCCATCAGCAACCGCTTCGGTAAGGTTACGGTTGGTGGCAGCAATAATGCGCACATCAAGTTGTATTTCATGATCACTGCCAACAGGACGAACTTTGCCATCTTGCAGTACGCGCAGCAGTTTAGCTTGCAAGGCTAAGGGCATTTCGCCTAACTCATCGAGTAACAAACTGCCGCCATTGGCTTGCTGAAATAATCCTGCACGCTGACTGCGAGCGCCGGTAAAGGCTCCCGCAGCATGACCAAAAAACTCGCTTTCCATAAGCTCGCTGGGTATGCCGCCACAGTTGACGACCATGTAAGGTCCATCGCGGCGACTGCTCTGGTCGTGCAGAGCGCGGGCGACGAGTTCTTTACCCGTGCCGCTTTCTCCTTGGACTAAAACAGGGCCTTCGGCGGCGGCAATTTGTCGGATTTGCTGGAACAGCTGCTGCATGGCCGGACTTTGGCCGATCATGCCGTTGAACTGTTCAACAGCCATCAAGCTTCGATAATGTTGTACTTCGTGGCGCAGCTTTCTATTGTCGAGTAAGCGGCTGACCGTGAGTAAGAAATGATCCATTTCTAAGGGTTTAGTTAGAAAATCATCCGCGCCTGCTTGTAACGCTTTGACGGCTTGCTGGACGGAGCCAAAGGCTGTGATGATCAGTACTGCTGGCGGTGAGTCGGACGAGGCAAGACTCGGCAGTAGGCTTAGGCCATCCGCGCCTGGCAAACGTAAATCGCTGATAAGTAAATCCACAGCTTGCGTGGCCAATAGCTGCTTGCCTTGTTCCGCGTCACCACAGGCAATGACTTGATAGCCTTCGGCCTCAAGTTCTTCTTGCAACAGCTCGCGCAAATCGCGGTCATCTTCGACCAACACGATAGATTCCATCTGATTCATCGTAACTTATCCTTTGTTTGCAGGCTGATCGGCAAAGTTAAGCGCACTTCGCAACCGCCTTGTGCTCGATTATTAAAGCTTAACTGGCCGTCATGTTCTTCGCTGACTGTGCGCACGATGGCTAGACCGAGACCGGTGCCTTGGCCGGGTGATTTGGTGGTGAAAAACGGCTCAAGTAAGCGCTCTAAAGAAAAGTCTGTCGGCAATCCCGCGCCATCATCGGTCACAATGATGCTGAGTTGGCCAGCATTGCTGCTCACCGCTATGCCAATGCTGTGTTCGGCAGCGTGTAAGGCGTTGCGTACAAGGTTGAGTAGCGCCAGCTCTAAGCGTCCGGCATCCCCACGAATAGTGGGTAAGTTGTCTGGGATATCTGCGCTAAGCTTGCAGTGTCGTGCTTCCAGCTCCGGCTCTATTGCGGCAATAACATCGGCAATCAGTTGTGCGGGCGCAAGCTCTCTGACTTGCGTGGCTGCTGGTCGGCAGTAATCGAGCAATTGCCGTACGGTGCGGGTTAATCGGTCGACCTGACTACGGATACCTTTAACATGGCGCAGCGTTTGTTGGTCGAGTTGTCCAGAAAGCTCAAGACGTCTAGCGCGGCCATCAATCACACTCAATGGTGCACCCAACTCATGGGCAATACCTTGAGCCATGCTGCCAATGGCAACCATTTTTTCCGTATCTTTTAATTGTGCCAATAATTGAGTTTCTGCTGCGCGGTGTGCATCCAGCTCTTGGTTGGCTTGATTAATACTGTCGAGCATCTGATTTAAGCCTTGGGCAATACTCGCAACTTCATTAGGGCCTTCTAATGCGGCGCGATGGCTTAAGTCGCCAGCAGCCACACGCTGCATGTGTGTGAGTAATTTATCGACATGACGACCGACACCGCCGTAATGGCCTAAGAGTACCGCGGCGAGAATGCCTAAGCTGAACACGCCCCAAACCAGCCAGGCAATCACTGTGAGTTGTTCCAGTGCTCGACCAAAATCACTGGCTTTTCGTGTGATTTGGATAAAACCTTGGGTTTGATTGGCGGCGTCAAATAGCGGTAGGAAATGAGAAAATAAACGCCGACCTTTAACTCGAGTAAATACTTCTTGGCCTTCGCCTGTGCTGAGAATTCGTGCAGGAATACTGCTGTCAGTTAAGTTGGTTTTGCTGACGCCGGCTGAAGCAATACGGTTACCGGCCACATCAAATACTGAAGCGCCGTAGACTTCACCTAAGACAAAGACTGAGTCGAGCGCTAAATTCACCGCTTCTAGATCTTGGTTATTCAAAGCTGTGCCAACGGGCAAACTAATCGCGCGGGCGATCAACTCTAGATCATTTTTCAAGCGCTGCTGTTGAAACTGGTTGGCTTGGTCCAAACCAAAACGAATGCCTAACGCGCTGAGCAAGACTAAAGGCAGCACCACAAATAACAATAAAGTGCGCTGCAGGCTGCTTAGCCTAATAAATGGCCAAATTCGTACGAGTGTGTTGTTTTTGAACGTATGTTTTTTACTCATGTGTAATATTTATACATGTTCATGGCTTGAGGTAAAGGCTCAATATCCTTTTAAAAATAGATTAATTTTATTTATTCAATTAAATCAATGGCTTACGTGAAAAATGTAAACTTGGCACAGAAAGTGAAAGGTATTCGGTACTTTTAATAAAAGGGGAATACCTATGTTTGATCTTAAAAAACTAATCGCCGCTGTTTCATTGGTAACTTTGGGCTTAAGCGCTTCTGCAGTG
>CANRHT010000087.1 GCA_947630465.1 uncultured Pseudomonadaceae bacterium | reverse complement strand
ACTGAAGATCAAGTGCCTGCGCTTGGATTCCAGTCTGATGAGTTATCGGATCATCCTATTTTGGCGATTGAACAGTGTGAAAGTGCTTATTACTTGCGCATTCAAGCCAAAGACCACCCAGGTGTGTTGGCTCAAGTTGCCAGTATTCTTTCGGTGCGCGGCATTAATATTGAATCCATTATGCAAAAAGAAGCAGAAGAAACGGATGGTTCAGTGCCGATGATTTTGCTCACGCACCGTGTGCAAGAGCAGCGTATTAATGATGCTATTATTGCTTTAGAAGCGCTTGATACTGTGCAGAAACCAGTCGTGCGTATCCGTGTTGAGCAATTGAATTAATCCCCAGTTAAGCGACTCTGAGAAAGGTTGTTACTTATGCGTTATATAAGCACGCGTGGCCAAGCCCCGGCGTTGAATTTTGAAGATGTATTGTTAGCAGGACTGGCCACTGATGGTGGTTTGTATGTGCCTGAAAATCTGCCGCGTTTTACCGTAGAAGAAATCGCCTCTTGGGCGGATTTGCCGTATCACGAATTGGCGTTTCGCGTGATGCGTCCTTTTGTGGCGGGCTGTATTGATGATGCGGATTTTAAAGCAATCCTCAAAGACACTTATGGTGCGTTTGAGCACAGCGCCATCGCGCCGTTGCGTCAATTAGAGAGCAATGAGTGGGTGTTGGAATTGTTTCATGGTCCAACGCTGGCGTTTAAAGACTTTGCGCTACAGTTGCTGGGGCGTTTGCTGGATCACTTTCTGACCAAACGCAATGAGCGTGTGGTGATTATGGGGGCAACCTCAGGTGATACCGGTTCAGCAGCAATTGAAGGTTGCCGTCGCTGTGAAAATGTCGATATCTTTATTCTGCACCCGCATCAGCGTGTGTCGGAAGTGCAGCGTCGGCAGATGACCAGTGCGCTCAGCGATAATATTCACAATATCGCCATTGAAGGTAACTTTGATGATTGCCAAGAAATGGTGAAAGCCAGCTTTGCTGATCAGTCGTTCCTCAAAGGCACGCGCCTTGTCGCGGTAAACTCGATTAACTGGGCGCGCATCATGGCGCAGATCGTGTATTACTTCCACGCGGCGATTCAGTTGGGTGGGCCGCAGCGTTCGATCGCTTTTTCAGTGCCCACCGGTAACTTTGGCGATATCTTTGCTGGCTACCTTGCGCGCAATATGGGGCTACCCATCAATCAGTTGATTGTTGCCACCAACCGTAATGATATTTTGCATCGCTTTATGAGCGGTAATCGTTATGACAAAGATACGTTGCATCCGACTTTAACGCCGTCGATGGATATTATGGTGTCGTCCAACTTTGAGCGTCTGCTGTTTGATATGCACGGTCGTGATGGTGCCAAAGTGGCTGAGTTGATGGACAACTTCCGTGCTACCGGCGAGATGAGTGTTGATGATGAGCGTTGGACTGAAACGCGCAAGCTGTTTGACTCATTAGCTGTAGATGACGAGCAAACCTGTGCCACCATCGCCAAGGTCTATAAAGATACGGGTGAGTTGCTTGATCCGCATACAGCAATTGGCGTACATGCTGCGCGCGAATGCCGTCGCAGTTTAGCTACGCCCATGGTGACGCTGGCTACTGCGCATCCGGTGAAATTCCCCGAAGCGGTACACAAGGCTGTGCCCAGTGCCAGTCCAGTATTGCCGGCGCATATGGCTGACTTATTTGAGCGTGAAGAGCGCTGCACAGTACTGGCTAATGATTTGGCCGTTGTGCAAGACTTTGTTAGCAAGCATGGTAACCGCGGTCAGCCTTTATAAGGTTGAGTAGCGATTGCGGTAAAAAGCCTCAGGCCTGATTCGGGTGCTGGGGCTTTTTTATGCCCAGAAGGTGTTGGTTATTGCCGGTGAGGGTAGTGCTCAATAGTGCTGCGAGTAGGTGGTGGGTTTGGCAGAGTGTGCTTTGTGCCGATTGTCGTGTTGTTACAGAGAGAGTTGCGCAGACAGGTACAAGGCGTAGGGCGCTTTATTTAGGGTAAGTTGTGCTGGTGTTGAATGTTAGGCAATAAAAAACCGGCCTAAGCCGGTTTTTTATTAAACACAGTGTCGCAATTAAGCGGCAGCTTGGCTCAGCGCTTTGATGTGCTGATTCAGGCGGCTTTTATTACGAGCAGCTTTGTTCTTGTGGATAATGCCTTTATCGGCCATACGGTCGATAACAGGTACAGCTAAGATGTAAGCTGCTTGTGCTTTTTCTAAATCTTTAGCTTCGATGGCTTTAACTACATTTTTGATGTAGGTACGCACCATAGAACGTAGGCTACCGTTATGGTCTCTACGTTTATCAGCCTGTTTAGCGCGTTTTTTGGCAGAAGGGCTGTTGGCCACGTCGTACTCCTCGAAAACTTTTAGTTGAATGTATCAAAATAGGCGGCAGATGATGCCGCCAATTGAATAGCTTGTCAAGTTACTGTTACTGAATAAATGAGGAATCACTGTGTTGTGTTCAATCTTACCCAGTCAGCACATTACCGCGCGTATTATACGCAGGCGAAATACAGAATGCATGCTTTCTCTGTAATCTTTATGGCATCCCTTTGGGCAAGCGACTAAACTTGTGCGCTGAATTTGCAAGGGTGCACCATGAGTAACGCTGCCGATACACCAACACAGCTTAAATCCTCCAGCTTATTGCGCTCCAGTGCGGTCGTCAGTGTGATGACTTTATTGTCGCGAATCTTAGGCATGGTGCGCGATATGGTAGTCGCCAGCTATTTTGGTTCAGGCGCTTCGGCAGATGCCTTCTTTGTAGCCTTTAAGATCCCTAATTTCTTACGTCGCTTATTTGCTGAAGGTGCTTTCGCACAAGCATTTGTGCCAGTCCTGACCGAGTACCGTGAGAAACGCTCCTTCGCTGAAGTAAAGCTGTTGGTTGATCGCACCGCCGGTATGCTGGGTTTGATTTTGACCGCGCTGACCGCGCTGGGCGTGGTGATGTCGCCTTACTTAATCATGCTGTTTGCTCCGGGCTTTCATAATGAGCCCAGCAAAATGCAACTGGCGGGTGAGTTGCTGCGCATTACGTTTCCCTATTTATTACTGATTTCATTAACTGCTTTTTGTGGTGGTATTTTAAACAGCTATGGCCGTTTTGCCGTACCCGCTTTTACTCCGGTACTGCTTAATGTGTCGATGATTGGTGCGACGGTCTTTTTGACACCCTTTTTTGCTGAGCCTGTGATGGCCTTGGCGTGGGGTGTGTTTATTGCTGGTGTTGCACAGTTGTTATTTCAAATGCCGTTTTTATGGAAGATGCGTTTATTACCGCGCCCGCGTGTGGTCAAAGACGATCCCGGTGTAAAACGCATTATGCTACTGATGCTGCCAGCGTTATTTGGCGTTTCAGTCAGCCAAATTAACTTGTTACTGGATACCGTGCTGGCCTCGTTTTTACAGACTGGTAGCGTATCGTGGTTGTATTACGCTGACCGTTTATCGGAATTGCCGCTGGGTGCTTTTGGTATTGCTATAGGTACGGTGATTTTACCAGCGCTTTCTCGTCAGCATGCTACGGCGAAACCTGAAGATTTTTCCGCCACTATCGACTGGGCATTGCGCATGGTGTTGTTGGTCGGTGTGCCAGCCGCCGTTGCTTTGGCTATTTTGGCTGAGCCGTTGATTGCGACCTTGTTCTTTTATGGTGCGATGACAGCCAATGATGTCACTCAGGCTGCTGCTGCATTGCAAGCTTATTCCTTGGGTGTGCTGACCTTTATGCTGATCAAAGTGCTCGCACCTGGGTTCTTTGCTCGACAAGATTTAAAAACGCCCGTGCGCATTGCCATCATCTGCATGGTAGTGAATATGGTGCTCAATTTGATTTTGATTTGGCCATTGCAGCATGTGGGTTTAGCCTTAGCCACCTCGCTGGCCAGTATGCTGAATACCGGTTTGTTGTTGCGCGGATTGTACCGTGCAGGTGTTTATCAGCCTGCGCCCGGTTGGCTGCTGTTTTCGTTACGTTTGGCTGCGGCCTGCGCTGCCATGCTGGCGCTGATTATGTGGCTCAATCAGCCCAGCAGTGAGTGGTTTGCTTGGGGTTGGCAGCGCCGTGTCTGGGAAGTCACTGTACTGGTGGTTGGCGGTATATTTGTGTTTGCTGGTACTTTGTTTGCCAGCGGTATTCGGATGCGACATTTACGTCGTTAAATGGGCTAAAGGTGCGTGATGACCTTGGCTGTGGTTATAATCAGTAACTTTGCCGGCAAGATATAAAATATGCAGTGTGTCCGCGGTTTGCACAATATACGCCCAGCTCATCATGGCTGTGTGGCAACAATTGGTAATTTTGATGGTGTGCATCTCGGGCATCAGACCATATTGGCACGTCTGCGTGAAAGTGCGGCGCGTTTACAGGTGGCCAGTTGCGTGATCGTGTTTGAGCCGCAGCCGCGTGAGTTTTTTAATCCTGAGACCGCACCGGTGCGCTTAACGCGTCTACGGGATAAATTGCAGTTGTTTCGCGAGGCGGGCATTGATCAAGTGCTGTGCATTGCTTTTAATAAGCGTTTTCGTCAGCTCAGTGCGGCTGAGTTCGTGCAGACGGTATTGGTTGATGCTTTAGGTATTCAACATTTACAAGTGGGCGATGATTTTCGTTTTGGCTGCGATCGTGCTGGCGATTTTGCCTTTTTACAAAACGCTGGCCTGCACAATAATTTTAGCGTTGAGCCTCTGGCAACCATTGAAGTGGCGGGGCAGCGTGTGAGCAGTACGCGTTTGCGCGCGGCACTGGCAGCGGCAGACTTTACTTTGGCGCAGCAACTTTTAGGGCGACCCTATACAATTGCAGGTCGCGTGTTACACGGTAAAAAGCTTGGGCGCACGCTGAATGCGCCCACAGCAAACGTGCAACTCAAGCGCCATCGTGTACCTTTACACGGAGTGTATTTAGTGTCGGTGCGGCTACCTAATGGGCGGCAGTTGCCCGGTGTTGCTAATATAGGCACACGCCCCACCGTTGATACGGCGCAACAAGCGCACTTGGAAGTACATTTATTGGATTTTTCTGGCGATTTATATGGCCAGTACCTTGCTGTCACTTTTCATAAGAAAATACGTGACGAGCAACGTTTTGCATCACTGTCTCAGTTACAAGAGGCAATTGCCGCGGATATTGCGCGCGCACATACACTTTGGCAGCATTTTCACACCCTTTAATGAGTGACTTGGAACCGACATGACTGATTATAAGATGACGCTTAACCTGCCGAAAACGGCATTTCCGATGAAGGCAGGCCTCCCCACCCGTGAGCCAAAGATGTTGGAACACTGGGATAGCATTAACCTGTATCAGAAACTGCGTCAGATTGGCGAAGGTCGTCCGCGTTTTATTTTGCATGACGGCCCTCCCTATGCCAACGGCAATATTCACATTGGTCATGCGGTGAATAAAGTCATTAAAGATATGATTGTCCGTAGTAAAACCTTAGCGGGTTTTGATGCGCCTTATGTGCCAGGTTGGGACTGCCACGGTTTGCCGATTGAGCACAAAGTTGAAGTCACGCACGGTAAAAACCTGCCTGCCGACAAAGTACGTGAACTGTGCCGTGCTTATGCGACTGAGCAAATTGAAGGTCAGAAAACTGAATTTATTCGCTTAGGTGTGGTGGGTGACTGGGATAATCCATATAAAACTATGGATTTTGCCAACGAAGCCGGTGAAGTGCGTGCATTAGCGAAAATGGTAGAAGGCGGTTTTGTCTTTAAGGGCCTAAAGCCGGTGAACTGGTGTTTTGATTGCGGCTCGGCCTTGGCTGAAGCTGAAGTTGAGTACCAAGATAAGCGTTCAGAAGCCATTGATGTTGGTTTTAACAGTGTTGATTTGGTTAAGATCGCGCAAGCTTTTGCGCTGCCAGAAATCACTAAAAACGTGCAAATCGTGATCTGGACCACCACCCCGTGGACCATTCCAGGTAACCAAGCACTGAACGTGCACCCAGAAGCGGTGTATGCGCTGGTCGATGTGGGCGATAAAATTCTGTTATTAGCCGACACCTTGGTTGAAGAAAGCCTTGCACGTTACGGTCTGGAAGGTGAAGTGATCGCGCGCACCAATGGTGAAGCGCTGGAACACTTAGAGTTTCATCACCCATTCTATGAGCGCGTCGCCCCAGTTTACTTAGCTGATTATGTTGAGTTGGATGCCGGTACCGGTATCGTGCACTCAGCACCAGCTTATGGTGAGGATGACTTCTACACCTGTAAGCGTTACGGCATGACCAATGATGACATCATCAGCCCTGTACAAAGTAACGGCGTCTATGTTGCGGATCTGCCATTTTTTGGCGGTCAATTTATTTGGAAAGCCAACGCCAATATCGTTGAAAAACTGCAAGAAGTGGGTGCGCTACTCAAGCACCATACGATTGAACACAGCTATATGCATTGCTGGCGTCATAAAACCCCGCTGATTTACCGTGCCACTGCGCAGTGGTTTGTCGGCATGGATAAACAACCAGAGCAGGGCGACACCTTACGTGTGCGAGCTCTACAAGGCATTGAAGAAACCCAGTTTACTCCGGCTTGGGGTAAGGCGCGTTTGCACAATATGATTGCTGGCCGTCCAGACTGGTGTATTTCCCGTCAGCGTAACTGGGGCGTGCCGATTCCGTTCTTCTTACATAAAGCCACCGGCGAGTTGCATCCGCGCACGGTTGAGTTGATGGAAAACGTGGCGCAGCGTATTGAGCAAGAAGGTATCGAGGCGTGGTTTAAGCTCGATGCAGCTGAGTTGCTCGGTGCTGAAGCGGCCGACTACGATAAAGTCACAGATACTTTGGATGTCTGGTTTGATTCAGGCACCACGCACTGGCACGTGTTGCGCGGCTCGCACCCCTTAGGGCATGAGCAAGGTCCACGTGCAGATTTGTATCTTGAAGGTTCGGATCAGCACCGCGGCTGGTTCCACTCGTCCCTTCTAACCGGTTGTGCGATTGATGGCCATGCACCGTATCGTGGTCTACTCACCCATGGTTTTACTGTGGATGAAAAAGGCCGCAAGATGTCTAAGTCGCTGGGTAACGTGGTTGCGCCACAAACTGTGACCAACAGTCTTGGTGCTGATATTCTGCGTCTCTGGGCCTCATCGGCGGATTACTCCGGCGAAATGGCTGTATCTGACACCATTTTGCAGCGTAGTGCTGATGCCTACCGTCGTATCCGTAATACCGCGCGTTTCTTGTTGTCAAATTTGGACGGCTTTGATCCAGCCACCGACTGCGTGCCTGCTGAGCAAATGATCGAGCTGGACCGTTGGGTGGTGGATGCTGCCGCACGTTTGCAGGATGAAGTGACGCAAGCCTACGACGAGTATCGCTTCCATAATGTTTATCAAAAAGTGCATAACTTCTGCGTGCAAGAATTAGGTGGTTTTTACTTAGATATCATTAAAGACCGTCAGTACACCACCGGTGCTGACAGCTTGCCGCGCCGCTCATGCCAGACGGCGCTCTACCATATTGCTGAAGCATTAGTGCGTTGGATTGCACCGATCTTGGTGTTTACTGCAGATGAGATTTGGCAGCATATTCCAGGTGAGCGTAACGAGTCGGTAATCTTCAATACTTGGTACGAAGGCCTATCGCGCTTACCCGCTGAGAGCCAGCTCAGCAGCGCCTACTGGACTGAGCTCATGGCCGTTAAAGTGGCGGTGAATAAAGAGTTAGAAAATCAGCGTAACGCCAAAGTGATTGGCGGTAACTTGCAGGCGCAAGTGACCTTGTATGCCGATGCAGCGCTGGCAGAAAAACTCAATCGTTTAGGTGATGAGTTGCGCTTTGTCTTGATTACTTCAACGGCGCAGGTGGCTGATTTAGCTGCCGCACCTGCTGATGCGGTGAGTACTGAGCTGGAAGGTTTGAAGCTACACATCAGTAAATCTGAAGAGCCAAAGTGTGCGCGTTGCTGGCATCACCGTGCAGACGTGGGTTCAGTGCCTGCACATCCAGAAGCCTGCGCCCGTTGCGCCGACAACCTCGATGGTGCTGGTGAAGTACGTCACTATGCGTAACGTGTTGGTGGTTGATAGGAGTGTCTGCTAATGGCTGCGCGTTTTGGTAAGTTGGCGTGGTTGTGGTTGAGCATCTTAGTGATTG
>CANRHT010000086.1 GCA_947630465.1 uncultured Pseudomonadaceae bacterium | reverse complement strand
AATCCACGCATGCAACACACCTTACTGATAAATATATGTATTAAATGCAGCCTAACAGAAACAATCTCAAGGGTGCATCGCAGCCATCATGTAACAAAATACATCACAACTGCTCTGTCACTGTGCAGCTTTCAGGCGCGCTGAGTGCTTTGCGTCTATCGTTGCGCCACTGCCAAATAATCAAAATAACCGTCGGGATACCCAGTGCAGCACTGATTAAGAAAAACTGTTCATAGCCATACTTGTCGACCATTACACCTGAGTAGCCACCAATGAGACGCGGCAATAACAGCATGATCGAACTGAGCAGCGCATATTGCGTCGCAGAAAACTGCAAGTTGGTCAGGCTCGATAAATAGGCCACAAAAGCAGCGGTAGCAAGCCCCGCACTGAAGTTATCACAGGAAATCGTCACAATTAACATCTGCAGATCAGCACCCATGCTGGCCAGCATCACAAACATTAAATTCGTGGCGGCCGAAGCGATACCACCAATCAATAGAATGGGCATAATGCCAAAGCGCACAATCAGCAAACCGCCAATACCCGCACCCAGCAAGGTCATAATCAAGCCAAAAACTTTACTGACGCCGGCAATCTGATCTTTACTGAAACCCTGGTCAATATAAAACACATTGGCCATCACCCCCATCACCGTATCCGACATGCGATAGGTTGCAACTAAACCCAGCAACAGCAGGGCTTGCCAGCGGTAGCGCACAACAAAATCGCTGACCGGTGTTAGCACTGGCGCAAGGCTTTTGCGCCCCATCGCTGACAGGCAAAACAGGGTCAAAATGGTATACAACAAGGCGCGTAAAAAAGCGCGATCGCTGTAAAACAAATCATCCAGCCCTGAGCGCCCCGACATTAACGAGTGAAAGTCTGTTTGATAAAACTGCGTCAGCATTGCCGGCACTGAAATCAGCAGCACCATCAGCACCACCACAGAAATCAATTGATGGCTCAACTTGTAACGCAGCACTGCATCAGCGGCTTGCGCCACCAACTGCGGCTCTTTCATCCATAAGGTAGTGAGCAGCCCAGGCAACATTAATAAGGCAAATAATAAATAGGTACTGGCCCAGGCTGCATGTCGATATTCAATCCCAGTTGAGCCAAACCATTCAGCAAAATATAATGCCCCCGCCGTGGCTAAAAGTGCCGCTACCCGATAACCGGCCATATAACTGGCGGCCAAAGCCGCTTGACGGCTATTATCCAAAATCTCTAAGCGATACGCATCCACCGCGATATCTTGGGTAGCCGAAGCAAAAGCCACCAACACAGCTAAGGCAATCAGTACCGCCAGATGACTTTGCGGGTTACTCAGCGCCATCCCTGCTAACCCGATCGCCACCAAGACTTGCGAGAACACCAACCAAGAGCGACGGCGACCTAAACGCCCTAAAACGGGTAAGCGCCACTGATCCAACAACGGCGACCACACCCATTTAAACGCGTACGCCAAACCAATTAAGCTGGCATAACCAATGGTTTCACGTGCCACTCCTGCTTCGCGCAGCCAGACCGACAAGGTGGAAAAAACCAACATATAAGGCAAACCTGCAGCAAAGCCGAGCAGCAATAGCGCTAAAACTGCAGGATTTGAATAGGTTTGTAAGGCTGTACGCCAACTGTTATTGGCCATGGTGAACTGTTTTCATTGGCAAAACGCACTCGATCTCTTGACTGGCAGTTGTAGGCTGCCACTGATAATTGATTAATTTTACACGGTCTTTAACGACTAAGACCCCCTCTTCCTGTAAACGCTGGCGTTGCTCTTGGCCTGCACGACTGGTACTGGACAAACTGATACGTCCACCGGCTGCTACCACACGATGCCAAGGCAGTTGTGTATCTTCTGGCAACAAGCTCAGCACTCGGGCTACAGCACGTGCCGCACCGGGATAACCCACCATGTGCGCCAGCTGACCATAAGTGACTAAACGTCCATAGGGAATATGGGACAGCAAAACATATAAGACGATCCGCAATTGTGACTTATTTTCTGCCGCCATACTGCAACCTTATTTTTAACTGTGTGTCTGCTATGGCATGGCGTTACACTGTGCGCCGCAAAACCAGTCCTTCACTTTTATTTTATAGCCTGAGCCCGTCATCATGCGTCATTTTGCTAAGTATTGTATTTTTGCTGCTTTAACCTGCTCTTTTTATGCCCAAGCCGACACAGTATGGCTGAAAAACGGCGACAAAATAACTGGCGATATTCTAGTCTTAGACAGCGGCAAACTGTTATTAAAAACAGATTATGCCGGCACAATAACCTTAATGATGACAAAAATCTCCACCTTGGAAACTGAGCAGCCTTTATTGGTTAAACTCGATGCTTTTACCACTGAAACCAGTAAAGCATTACGCGCGGGCCCTGAAGGTAGCGTCACCTTAGTCAACGGTGAGTCGCCCAAGAAGATTGCGCTGGCCGATATCCAACAGCTGATGCGCCCCAAGCCTGTCATTGAAGACCTGCGCTGGAAAGGCAATATTAGCTTTTCTGCCGACTACAAAAAGAAAGAAAATGATATTGAAGACTATAGCTTAGATGTCAGCACTGAATTACGTCATGGGCTGTGGCGTCACGGGCTGGACACCGAGTATGACCATGAAACAAAAAACAGTGCTAAAAAGACGGAGCGCTTTGAGGCCAGCTATGCTCTAGACCGTTTTATCACTGAGCGCTGGTTCTGGAAAAACAAAGCTAAATACGTCAATGATCACATCGAAGAACTGCGGCGCCAGCATGTGTACGGTACGGGACCGGGTTTTCAGTTTTGGGATAATGAATTAGGCGCTTTGGCCGTATCGAGCTTGCTCAACCATAATAAATATCAGTTTGAATCCGGTGAAAAGCAAAGTTTCAACTCCAGCACCGTCTCTTGGGATTACAACCGTTATCTCAGCGGTAAAAGCTTTGAGCTTTACACCAAAGGCGATGTGGGTGTGCCTTTTATCAGTGATATTGATTACATTTTAGATTCTGAAGCCGGCCTGCGCTACAAGGTCACCAGCTGGGCCGCGCTGACTTTAAAAGCGGAGTGGAGCAAGGTCTCTAGCCAATACGGTGACCTGAATGACCGCCGTTACCTGATTGGCGTAGGCGTGGGTTGGTAGAGTGCAATTAAGCCTACAACGTGATGTTTATGATCAGCACCCAAAAGTTCTTAAGCACTGACTGACAACAGCAACCTTCAGTGAGGCATGCCTGCGCACATCTAGATGTATGGCGCAGGACATTTCTACATAACGCTTGCAGTTATTACAAACGCAAACCGCCATCAACCTCAAGAACACGACCGGTGTAGTAGTCATTCTCAAAGATATAAGCGACTGAGTGTGCAATTTCTTCTGGCTTAGCCATACGACGCAAAGGAATACCGGCCGTCATTTTGGCTAATGCTTCTGGCTTCATACCTAAAGTCATTTCAGTTTCAGTAAAGCCTGGCGCTACTGCACCCACGCGAATACCGTAACGTGCTAATTCTTTCGCCCAAACCACTGTGTCGGCTGCCACGCCCGCCTTGGCTGCAGAATAGTTCACCTGCCCCATATTGCCCGCACGTGAAATTGAAGAAATATTGACAATCGCACCCTGAGTTTTCAGCTCAATCATCTTCGCGGCCACTTCACGTGTGCACAAGAAGACAGCAGTCAGGTTGACATCAATCACTGCCTGCCAGTTTGCCAGGCTCATTTTGCTCATTTCGCCATCTTTCACACGAATGGTCAGGCCATCACGTAAAATACCTGCGTTATTGACCAAACCATCCAGCGCACCAAAATCTTCGGCAACTTGAGCAACCATCTGCGTCACTTGTTCTTCATTCGCCACATTGCAGATATAAGAACGCGCCTGTGTTCCTGTACTTTCACAAGCGGCAACAACGGCATCCAACTTCGCCTGATCCAAATCAACCAGCGCTAAGCGTGCACCTTTTGCTGCGAGATACTCAGCCATAGCACGGCCTAAACCTTGACCACCACCGGTGACAATGATTACTTTATCTTTTAACTGCATATCAACTCTTTCCCATAGTAAAACAACTGTAAAAACCGTGGCGTATAGTACGCTCATCCCAACAGCGCTGCACTGATAACACTATTTAAGCAACACAGAACACATCACGACTTAGCAGTCATAATGCCATCACGATGATTTATCAGCACAAACACCCCAAATATGTTGCGCTTTGCTAAACTGTTTCAGTTATTTTTATAGGATATTAAGCATGAGCACTGCACTGCGCGCTGTACTGGCACAATTGAATATGCGGGTTGGCGATATTGATGGTAATACACAGCGTATTCTTGATGCGAGCATCCATGCCTCGCACGATCAGCACGCTGATTTAATTATATTTCCAGAGTTGGCCTTATGCGGCTACAACGCGCAAGACTTGCTGCTACGTGACAGCATGCAGATCCGCATTAAGCGCGCGCTCGACCGTCTCTGCACCGGCTTACCCCATAAGTTGCATGTGTTGGTCGGTTACCCTTGGCAAGAAGGCGATAAACGCTATAACTGCTGCGCGCATATCCATGCAGGCCGTATTCAAGCGGTCTATAAAAAACAGTTTTTACCCACAGATCCAACGTCCTTTGCTCAGCGCTATTTTACGCCTGGCAATGCCGGTCTGTGCATTGACATCAATGACATTAAAATTGCTGTCGGTATTGGTATTGACGTCTGGCAGCCTGCTTTTATTGAACAAGCCGGCGCTGCTCAAGCAAAAATGATTGTCAGCCTCAACGCCTCGACTTTCCATCGCAACAAGCAAGCCGAGCGTGAGCAAATGCTCAGCCGCAACGCGCAACACGCAGAGATGCCCATTCTCTACACCAGCCAAGTTGGCGCGCAAGATGATTTGATTTTTGATGGTGGTAGCTGTGTCGTTGACGCCCAAGGCAACTTACGTCAACGCGCATCTGCCTTTACTGAAGAATTGTGCGCCGTTGAGCTGCAGTTCACTCATTCTGATTGCTATATCGAGCGCTCGGTCATTACGCCTTTACTCAGCAACGAAGCACGCGTTTACCAAGCCTTGATGCTGAGCCTACGTAACTACGTGGAGCACAACGGCTTTAAGGGCGTACTACTGGGTTTATCCGGCGGTATTGATTCTGCCTTAGTTCTAGCCATCGCCACTGATGCTTTAGGTGCTGATAAAGTGCAAACAGTGATGATGCCCTATCAGTACACAGCACAAATCAGTCAAGACGACGCCGCAGCTCAAGCTAAAACGATGGGGGTCAGCTACCAAAGCATCGCTATTGCACCCATGGTTGACGCCTTTACGCAAACGCTCGCCCCCGCATTTGCTGATCTACCCGCGCCAGCTAACGACACGACTGAGCAAAATCTGCAAGCACGCTGCCGTGGCACTCTGCTGATGGCGTTATCCAATAAAAATGGTTATTTAGTCCTCACCACCAGTAACAAAAGCGAAATAGCCATTGGCTACACCACACTCTATGGCGATATGGCCGGTGGCTTTGCTTTACTCAAAGATGTGCCAAAAAGCATGGTGTACCGCTTGGCACGCTACCGTAATAGCTTAAGCGCAGTCATTCCCGAGCGTGTGATCAGCCGTGCACCTTCAGCTGAATTGGCTGCAGAGCAAACCGATCAAGACAGCTTACCGCCTTACGATATTTTAGATGAGGTGCTGCGTCTGTACGTTGAAGAAGATCAATCGGCGCAAGCCATTATTGCGCAAGGTTTTGAGCAAGAGATGGTACTGCGTATGCTGCGTTTGGTGGATATCAACGAATACAAACGCCGTCAGGCGGCGCTGGGTCCACGTATCAGCAAACGTAGTTTTGGTGGCGACCGCCGCTATCCCGTGACTAACTTGTGGGCACGCGGCGACTGATCAGCCATAAAAAAAGCCCCGGCGCTGGTTATGAGCGCTGGGGCTTTAGCTCCAAGCCTGCAATCGATGACTTAGAGAATAACTAAATTATCGCGATGAATCAGTTCTGCCTCAGCTAAATAACCTAAGACTTCACTGACACTGTCTGAGCATAAGCCGATGACTTTAGTGGCTTCGGCTGCACTGTAGTTACTCAAACCGCGCGCCACTTCAACACCCGCTTGATCGACACAGACCACCATTTCACCACGTAAAAAATTACCCGCGACCGCCGTTACACCCACAGGCAGCAAACTTTTGTGATCCTGAGTTAATGCTTGTACCGCACCCGCATCCAAGGTCACAGTCCCGCGCGTTTGCAAGTGCCCAGCCAGCCACTGTTTACGTGCGCCATCACGGCACTGCTCGGGCGTTAACAATGTGCCTAAACGCTCACCGGCATGCAGCCGATCCAGCACATGTTCTAAACGCCCACCGACAATAATAGTATGCGCACCTGAACGTGCGGCAAGACGTGCGGCGCGCAATTTGGTTTGCATACCACCACGCCCTAAAGCACCGGCACTGCCACCAGCCATCGCATCAAGACTTGGATCATCAGCACGGGCTTCATAGATCACTTGTGCATCAGGATTTTTACTCGGATCAGCGTCATACATACCATCGCGATCGGTCAGTATCACCAATAAATCAGCTTCAACTAAGTTCGCCACCAAGGCCGCTAAAGTATCGTTGTCACCAAAGCGGATTTCATCGGTGGCGACAGTATCATTTTCATTGATCACTGGAACCACACCCAACTCTAACAAAGTACGCAAGGTGCTGCGTGCATTGAGGTAGCGTTTGCGATCCGACAGATCATCATGGGTCAGCAAAATTTGGGCGGTGCGCTCATTATGCTCAGCAAAACTGCTTTCCCATGCCTTCACTAAGCTCATTTGCCCGACGGCAGCAGCGGCTTGCAGTTCATGGATTGCATTAGGGCGCTCCAGCCAACCGAGACGACTCATACCTGCCGCCACAGCACCAGACGACACCAACACTAAATCAATACCTTGGCGACGTAAGGCGACCATTTGTCGAACCCAAATCGCCATTGCATTACGGTCTAAACCGCGGCCGTCGGCGGTCAATAAGGCACTGCCAATTTTCACGACCCAGCGCTGAGCGCCTGTTACTTTGTCACGCATAACACACAATCCTGTTGAAATTGAATGCTCGATGGCGCTCTGCAGCGCACACCCAGCCCACTCATCAGTTAATGATTAACGTAGATAATTTCTGCGCCGTCTTCATCATCGTCTTCGTCGTCTTCATCAAAGTCATCTTCAACATCTTCAATGGCTTTCACGCCCGCACGACGCAGCGCACGCTTGTCATCCAACTCTTGTAGACGCGCACGGCCTTCATCTTCAATACGCTGATCCAGATCGACAAGGTACTCGGCATACTCTTTATCTTCACTGATACGTAAGTCGCGCTCTTCCAGATAACGCATCATCGCTTGCGCAAGCTCTTTGGTGCCTTCGCCATCCAGTGCTGAAATCATAAACACCGGACCTGTCCAGCCCAACTGATCAATCACTGCTTGCTTGCGCTCTTCACGCTCATCATCTAACAGTTGGTCAACTTTGTTGAGTACCAACCAGCGATCACGCTCGACTAAAGATGGACTAAACTGCTCAATTTCATCGACAATAATTTGCGCATCTAGAGCGGGATTGCTGTCATCAATGGGGGCTAAATCAACCACGTGCAGCAGTAAGCGCGTACGGGTCAAGTGCTTGAGGAAACGAATCCCTAAACCAGCGCCTTCAGCCGCACCTTCAATCACACCGGGGATATCGGCAATCACAAAACTTTTATAACGACCAATACTCACCACACCCAGGTTTGGCACCAGAGTGGTAAAAGGATAATCTGCCACTTTTGGCTTAGCCGCTGACACTGAGCGAATAAAGCTGCTTTTACCGGCATTGGGTAAACCCAGTAAACCGACATCGGCTAACACTTTCATTTCCAGCTTCAGGTTACGCAACTCGCCAGGCTTACCATCGCTGGTTTGACGTGGCGCACGGTTGGTACTGGATTTAAAACGCGTGTTACCCAGCCCGTGCCAACCGCCCTGCACCACAAGAATACGCTGACCTTCTTCGGTCAAATCGCCAATAATTTCTTGGGTGTCGGCATCAATAATCGTCGTGCCCACGGGCACTTTCAAAATAGTGTCTTCACCACGCGCGCCGGTGCAATCCGCACCACGGCCATTTTCACCGCGCTGCGCATTAAAGCGGCGGGTGTAACGGTAGTCGACTAGCGTGTTGAGGTTCACGTCGGCTTCCATATA